>NZ_JASATU010000043.1:0-61646 GCF_032906605.1 Leptothoe sp. LEGE 181152 | reverse complement strand
CTCACAGGGGTACTTAATTGAAATTCTAATCAATGCAGCGGATTCTCTGGTCAGACCTTGGATACGGGGGCTGGAAACCCTTCTCTCCTCAGAGCAAGTCGCCATTAATTTGGGCAAAACTTAGGTATTAAGCTGCTGAGTCAGAATTCAACCACTTTGCCCCTCTCCCCAGTAGCCCAAAGCAACCCAGGCTCACTAGTGCAGCCCAACCATTACAGCGCCTACTCACCATGGCCAGAACCCTCGCCGCCCTCGAACAGCGCCTAGAGTTACTAGAAACTCGCTACGCTCAACTAGAAGAGCGGCAAAAATGGGTTGAACGCATCTTCGAAAGCTACGGCATCCGTGGCCTATGGCTGTCTCCTGCCAAGGCATCACCCCTGTTGGGCGTTAGTCGAGACCGCATTATGGCCGAAATCGAACGGGCCGAAAAACTTCGCATCTTTGAAAAGCCTAGCGATGCCGAATACGGCGTCCACTATCGCAACATTCAGGACCCCAGCGTCGAAACCTCCACCTGGCAGGTCCACGTTGCAAACTTTGACCGTCTGCTCATGATCCCACCCGATCAGCGTCTGATTCCATAGCCGTCAGCTGGCTCTGCTCAGCCTGCTTCATCCGCTCAAACACCTGCTGATGCTGCGCTTCACTAATCGCCTGATGATAGGTCTGGGTCCTAACCGCAACACTATGGCCTGCCCATTTCGCTGCGATTGCATCCGGTACCCCCAGCAATGCAGTCCGAATACACCAAGTATGCCTCAGTGCATAGGGATTATGACCAATCCCAATTTCTCGAAACCGCTGCGAAACCTTCTCCCCCAGCTTGCCATTACTGCGCCCCTCCTGCCGAATATTCGGATACCGCACATTCCATAACTTGAACGTAGTACGCCAACTCGCCGGACAGGGATACACCAACCGCGTCCCCGTCTTAGTACTATCCGCCACCCGCAACACCTCAGCGTCAGCCGTAAACCGCTCCACATCGATATGAAACACCTCATGGGGCCGCAAACCATAGGTGGCAATCATCCCGTAAATCCATTGCCAGCTAGGATTTTTCAGCGATTGCCAAATCTCAACGATCTGCTCGTCGGTGGGTAAGTCCTCCGGCAGTATCTTCTTTGGGCTGTAACCCTGTTTAAGGGATTTCAGTTCGGCTTGGAAGGTAGCGAGATCTGTGGTTGCGATCGCATCCTGCTTTGCCATAAATTTCGCCAGTCTACCGTAGGCCATACAGTAAAACTCCCGGCTACGAGTCCCCGGTTTAGCCCCCTTCAAAATCTCAGACCGCAACAGGTCCAGCGTCAGCATCTTCTCCTGCGGCAGACGCTTAAAAAACAACCGATAGTTCTGCTGATAAGAATTCTCCTTAGTCAGCGTTCTAGGTGTAGACGCCCAGTGGTCAGCCTCATACTTCTCAACCCACTCCGCCACCGTCTGCGCTGGCCGCTGCTTTCCCTTCAAATATGGCCCCCAGTCAAATCGCCCCCAAAGCAGCTGACTGTCTATCTCCTGTGCCTTCGCCTTCGCCACCTTCAGCCCCGCCAGCGAAGCATTACAGTTCAGCGCCAGCTCCACCCGTCGCGGCTTATCCTGTCCCGGCTTCGGCGGAAACGAATCAACCGACTTGCCTCGGATGTATAGCTTTCCACCTTTTTGCCGCAAACTGACCTTTTCCAACTGCTGGTTAATCGCTTGCAGACGGGGGCCTATATCGACTTTTTCAGGTGCAAAATTCTTCCCCATATACTTCCCCAAAAACAGTCCACAATCACCTGTTTTCAGCTCACAAAAGCTGCTTTGAGGAAGTCTTTCTCTGTTTGCTGTTAAAGGCTGAAAGCCTTATGATTAAACGGAGAGGGGGGGATTCGAACCCCCGATGAACCTAAGCCCATAATAGATTTCGAGTCTGCCGCATTCAACCACTCTGCCACCTCTCCAGTGGGGGTTTGAGGGGTTAGCCAAAATCTATTGGACTAATTTTGGACTAACTTTTGCCCTCTGCGTAGTCGTCCAGTAATTGTATAGGCTTTTTGGCTAATTACCCATTTGGGCAGCAAATTTTTAAGACTGAAAATGCATCAAACCTTCTCACCGCCAGGTAAGTAGCAGTTTTGAGGACTAAGGGCTTTTATCTAGGAAATTAGGGTGGAGCGAAGGCAAATATGCTGAACTGTCACAAGTTCAAATGAACTGTTTTGGGCAAGTATAAGCTATCACTTGAAAAAATTAGGACCAAGTTCAGTTGAGTGACTCCTCTGCTTTTTAGTCCAACTTTTAGTCCAATTTCTAATTTAGGGATCTAGTTCGTTGCTTAAGTAGGTCCTTACGAACTCTGTGGCAGCATCTTGATTAAGTATCTTCAAGGTGCGGACTATTTCGATGATTGAATCGCCAGTTGGGTCGATTTTGCCTTTACACCAACGGGCGACGCTGGTGCGCTCAACTCCCATCGTTGCTGCGAAGCGGTATTGGGTGATGTTGTATTTATCTAGTACCTGTTTCAGGGTATCGCCTGCTTTGCCCATACCCTCATCTTTTCAGAGGATAAGCTGCAAATCGTGTCATATGTGCTAACGTTTCATATATGACACTAAATGATGCTGAATTATTTTGGAGGGGCGTGCCGTGGGAAATCCTAGTGCTTTTGTTGGTTCGGAGGTTGCTGATGGTAAGGCTGATGTGGTGGTCAGCATTGAAATCAAGCAGAGGCTTGGGAATTTTCCTAAAGATGATAAGGAGCCGGTTAAGCTTTTGGTAATCGGCTCTAAGCAGGCTGTACAGGCAATTGTGCAAGCCCTGCATATGTGTGGGTTTGCTGAAATTTTTGAGTGGACCGATTTTATGCCTGCGCCCACTCCTGAGCGGCCTTTGCAGTGTAAGCCTGGGGAGTTGATGAAGGTGCTAGTGAAGTATTTTTCAAGATGTTAGTAAACTGCAAGCCTGATTTTCTGGCTTGCAAGTTAACTTATTTGCCTGAATGCAGCATTTTTCTATTCAGGAATTTGGAGGCTGAGCGAGCAAACTACGCAAGTAGAGGTTCTTGATGTACTTCTTTAGAGTTAAAACCACTAATGGTTGCAACTATCTTTAAAGAAGCAGGCTAAGATTTTCTAACCGTTCGAAATTTGTGCCATAAAGGAAGCAGTACCTTTATCAAATGCTTTTGATATGGCAGATCCAGTAACTCTAACTGTGAGTTCAATCGCTACCCTTGCTTTTACAACTTTTCTAGAATCCAGTACAGAGGAAGTTACTCAAAAGCTTACCAAAGCTGTTTTAGAAAAAATAAACACCTTACGGGCAAAAATCTGGGCGAAACTTAGAGGTATCCCTGCGATTCATGAGCTAAGCGCTACTGTTGAAAAAGGTGGTCAGGTCACTCCACAAAAAATTGATAAATTAATAACTCCTTATTTAGAAGCAGCGATGAAGGAGGATCCTAGTTTTGCTGAAGAAATCCGTCAACTAGCCTGTGAGATTAACCAAGAAATTAATATCAGTGAAACTCTAGCTGAGAATGTCCAAAATGTTCATGGTGGTTCAGCAGTTCAGATTAATGATCCAAAAGCACCGGTAATTGCTGGTGACGTTAATGAAAGCACCCTCAATTTTAATATTAATAATAATTATTAGCTGGAGTCGTCTGCTAGTGCTCAGACAAAGTTAGCACCTCCTAATAATACACCAAGGAAAGGGGTCAGTTATTTTCTTGGTAGAGAACAAGATATGCAGTATTTGCATGAAGTGCTTGAGAAACAAGCTAATCGTGTATCGACTACTGCAATTGTAGGGATGGGGGGGATAGGTAAAACTGAGTTAGCGCTACAGTATGTTCGGCGTTATTGGAAAACAACATATCCGGATGGTGTTTGCTGGCTCGAAGGTCGAGACCAGGATATTTTTTCACAGATTCTTACCTTTGCTGCGACTGTTCTCAACTTAAATCCACCAGATGAACTCCCCTTAAAGGCCCAAATTGCTTATTGTTGGAGATATTGGCCTAGTTTCTCTTCTGAAAAGATGCCAAAGCCAGTTCTTATTGTTATTGATGATGTTTTGCATTACGAGGCTATTTTTCCCTTTCTACCTAAAGACGAGCGATTTAGCATACTTCTAACTAGCCGAAATCAAAATCTTGCTACTACTGTTACTCCTGTGCAAGTTGAAGTATTAGAACAAATGGCAGCCCTAGATTTGCTTAAGCAGCTTACTGGGAAGTCTCGTATAGAAAGAGAATTAGACCAAGCAAACAAGCTTTGTCATTGTTTAGGGTATCTACCTTTGGCACTGGAGCTTGTTGGACGCTATCTATTTCGTAGATCAGCTCTTTCTATAGAAGACCTAATGTGTCGTTTAGAAAAACCGATATCGGATGTTCGTGCCTTAGCTAGAGTAGAACCTGGCATGACTAATGCGCACAGCATTATCAATGCTTTCGAACTTAGCTGGTCCGAACTAAGTTTACATGCCCGGAGTTTAGCTAAGTTACTAAGTTGTTTTGCTTTTGCGCCCATTCCTGGGGAAATAGTTCAGACTTGTTTACCTTATCTTGTCTTAGAGGACTTAGAAGATCTAGAAGACTTGCTCAATGAACAGCTAGAAGGGCTCAGTTTCATTAAGCGAATAGAAACTAATCGTTATCAGTTTCATCAGCTCATTCAACGCTTTATTCGAGCTAAATTCGTAGAGGATGATTTAGATGATTTACATATAAAGTCATCGTATTGTCGGATGTTAATTCCTGTTTCTAAGGATATTGATGAACATCCAACTAGACAGAAGTGTTTGGAATGGAGTGAGATGACGCCTCATGTCGAGGAGCTGGTTAATGAATATATCTCACATCTGGCAGATAAAGATATTTTGCAGTTCTTCATTAGTCTAGTTCATTTCTATTCAGGTCAAGGTGCTTATAAGCAGGCTCAATATTGGTCTAGAAAGTGCTGTGATGTTGTTAGTGAGCGTCTCGGCAAAGATCATCTTGACGCAGCGTTCAGTCTAAATAAACTAGCTGAAATGCATCATGCTCTGGATCAGTATGATACAGCCGAAGAGCTTTTTCAAAAGTCAATCTCCACATATATGAAACTTGTGGGAGAGGAGCATCCAGACACAGCAAATAGCATTAATAATTTAGCTCTTGTGTATCACGATAAAGAGCTATATCTGAAAGCAGAAGAGAAATTTAAAGAATCTTTAGAGATACGAAGAAAAGTATTAGACGAAAATCATCCAGATATAGCTGATAGCCTTAATAATCTAGGCGTCTTATACCTAGATTATCCAGATTCGGAGCGTTATTCAGAGGCTGAATCACTTTTTTTGGAAGTGTTGAGAATAAGAGAGAAGTTTCCAGAAAAAGCCCTTTCGAAGAAAGTGACAAATATGAATAATTTGGCTGAATGCTACAAGCTGCAAGAGCGATATGCAGAAGCAGAAAACTTGTATGCTCAAGCCTTAAGACTTGCAAGGGAAGTATTAAGCGATAATCATCCAGATATTGCAACGTGTCTCAATAATTTAGGTGTTTTGTGTTTAGACCAAAATCGATTCAAGCAAGCTGAGGATTTATTACGAGAGGCTATAGAGCTACAGAAGAAAGTTCTTGGAGAAAAGCATTCAGAGGTAGTAAACAGCATTGGTAATTTAGCAGCTTCTCTTGAAGCACAAGGGAATTACAAAGAAGCTAAAATCCTGCATCAGGAGTTCATTGAAAAAACAAAGGAGATACATGGAGAAACCCATCATTCTGTTGGAATTGCCTACAATAATTTGGCAAAAGTATATCACTCTCAAAAAGATGAATCAGAGGCATTTTCTCTGTATCAGAAGAGCCTTGAAAATCTTGAATTGTCCCTAGGAAAAGAGCATCCTATATACATTAAGGTTCAAAGTAACTTTCGTGACCTAAAGAAGGATATGGGTATATAACTGAAGCCTTCAAGCAGGCCAACTGAATTCTTTAAAGGAAGAGCAACCTACGACTTTTCAGAATCATATAGTCTTGAGGGAGCTCTAAGCCTCATGTTAATTACCTAATCCAATAAGTGTAAAAGCAGCCCAATATACAGGGTCACTGTATTGCTCGTTAGCTTTTATGTTTAACATAGCCTGACGCAGAGCTTCTGCTTCATTGTTAGATTGTTTAGTCAGTAGCTGATTGTAAAATTCAGTCATCAGTTTTTCAGTCGAATCATCTGCTACAGACCATAGTGATACAACAGTATTTGGTACACCAGCAAGACTAAATGCGAAGGGAAGACCTATAACACCGCCCGTTGTAAGTGGTCCTCTGCCAGTATTGCAACCGCTTAAAACAACTAGCTCTGTATTATTTAATGGGATTCTAAGGATTTCAGCCGCGGTGAGTAATCCATCTGTGTATGGGGGAGAAGCGGCTAAAACAAGTGCTCCTGACGCTAACGATAAATCATCATCATTATTATCTGGCGATAGGGAATTAGAACTGTCCAATATTACATCCAATAATCCATGAGTCGCAAAATGAATAACGTCTGCTCTAGCCATTCTTTCTGTAACAATTGTTTCAGAAGCTAGTCCACGAGAAAGTACGTACTTTTTATCACTAGGAAACAGACGGCCAATCCTTTTGGCTTCTTGCTCTGCTCCTTCGAGAGGGAGTAAGGTTTCAGTTGTGACTCCATTGCTCAGTTGAACTTCAGGTATTGTAGGATTTCCTACGATTAAGGCATTTTCTAAACTTGATTGTCTACGTTGATTTTGATAATTCAGTAGTAATGTACGAAAATTGGTAGCGGTACGGATTACATATTTGTCGATCAAGTAATTACCAGAACCATCTTTAAGTGCAGGAAAGGGTACAAAGAAAATAGAGCCTTGTGGTACAAAGATAAGGTTTGACCCAGGACTTTGTGGCAATAAATCTTCAATAGAGCCAATCAGGATTTCATAAAGTTGTTCTAAGTTTTCTTCGGAAGAATTCCTTATAGTTTGCCTGTTTCCTTGTGTTGAGAATCGTTCATCTACTCCAAGAGATTCTCTTGTTCCACGAATTGCTTGAGCCAAGCGTTTAGATTGGCGACCTCGACAATCTTCTGAATCTTCTTCACAGTCCTGGAAATTTAGCCTTTCAATATCTGAAGAGAAGCTATTTAGAGATGTATTTAACTCGACTTCTTTAAAGTGAATTTCACCTGTAGGTTGAATAACCCAGATGTAAAGATCTTGAGATAATCTCTCTGATTGCGTTCTAGATTGTTGCTCAGAATTATTTTGATAAGTTGAGGGGTTGTCAACAATTGAGTAGCTTATCAGTGTTGAGTTTTCTTCAGCAGCAATGCCTTTAATCCTTTCTATGTCAGTATTATTAAGCCTTCTTGATAAAGTTCTTACAGCTCTTCTTAACCTTTCTGTCCTCTCCTCACCTTCTTCAATTTTGAATAAATTGAAAGCAATATTTTTATCTATCTCAATAGTTCGACCTGATTCAGCAGCTAAAAGTGCATCTCTTTTTTTTCCTTGAGAGACATAGATTTGCTGGAGTAAATTAAAAACTCTCGACTCTAAACCCAAGGAATTAATTCTAAGATTAGCTGACGAGGTTTCAATAGTATCAGTACGGATAACAAGAGGACCATCTCCCCTCAATCCCTCTTCCAATTCTTTTTCGAAAACCCCTGTCCGAGCAATAATTTCATTAGAAATTACTTCTGCTTCATTAAAGCTACTATCGGATTGTTCAGAAAAGTTATGCATCTTTGAAAAAATGGCTAATTTGAAGTATGCAACACCAACTTCAAATAAGTCCTCTTCTAAAGATAAATCAGTATCGTCTATGTTAAAGGACTCAACTTCTCTGGCAGGCCCACTACCAATTTGGAAAATAAAAATTCTAAGTGGAATGAGTTGTAATAAAGGATTACCTCCATCTCTTCTCTTCAAAGATCTTATGACTGATTTTTTGACTAAACCTAAAGCTTCCTCATAAGACTTGATAGCGCTTCCATATGCTCCTGCAAGAATATCTGCATCACCTTGTTCTATGCTAAGTAATGCCTCTTTTTCTTTTTTAGTGCCAAGAACTGCTTGTCGTAACACATCTTGAAGCTCTTTTAGTTCATTAGTGCTGTCAATGGCTTGAGCAGTTGACTGTTCGTTTTCTGTAGTATGAATATGCAGATTAGAAAATGCAATGGCTTCTGAATATCCTCTAAGTTGATTTAGAGTGCTGAAAATCAAAAAAGTGGCTACAAATAATGTGAAGTAGCGAAGAGAAACCTTGCTAAGATTCATGTCTGTAAGAGAGGGGTAACTAAGTAGTTAGAGATTCTAAAATTTTCCATCGATTTATGCAACGTAAAGTACCTTTTGGGCTGGAATTTAAAGATATTTGGACAAAACACTTGCTATCCTACACTTTTTGCAAAGAATTATTACTTGTAGTGCACTACAAGTAAGGATATGAATATGAGGCTAATAGGGCTTTAGGCATAGATATCCTTACCTTTTAAGGGCTACCTTATGTTTTTTTGGGCCTTCCGGTCTTTACCTTTTTCAATGTACTTATGGCTTTTATCAGTTCAGTGTCTGGCATCTTAACCAAAGCATGTAGGCCAACTCTGATTACCTCGCTTTTATTTATACTTTGAGTCAACCCCAAATACCGCTTTTGTAGTACCTTGATTAACCCATAGTCATCCTTTGGCAAGCTGAAGCTATCGCGGATGACCTTTGGCTTTGGAAGCTTTGTTTTTTTCGGCGGACTCTCCTCCTTCTCTTCACTTTTAGGTTGCTTAGCCTTCTTTCGCTTTGTTCCAAGTAAGCTCTCTGCCTTCTCAAATCTGGACCTAACAGCATCATTCTCAGCTTCGAGTGACTTAGAGAGCGCTGTTTTCATATCCTTCATCTGAGTTCCTTAAAGAAGTAAATAGCCTGGTGTGAATCTTAGGAATCACGTATAACCCTAGGTCTTAGGAAATTTTGTTAACGGTATAAATCGTTAAAACGGTTTATACGATTTTTTCTTTTTTGAAAAGGCCCCAATATGCCAGCCAAGATAATTACTATCGCGAACCAAAAGGGAGGTTCGGGTAAAACTACAGTAAGTATGCAGTTAGCAGGCACCCTAGCCCGTCGAGGCTACCGCGTGCTTATAGTTGACGCAGACCCCCAAGCCACGGCCACCCGTTGGGCAGCATCAGCGTCTGATGATATCCCCTTCCCTGCTTGTGTGGTTGGCCTTAGCGCTGCAAATGAAAAGGTCCACCGAGAAGTTAGAAAAATCATCAATGACTACAGCGTTATCATTATCGACTGCCCACCTGCTGCCGATTCCCAGGTGCCTCAAAGTGCCCTGCTGGTATCTGATCTAGTGCTAGTGCCCATCATCCCCTCACCCCTTGATATGTGGGCTGCTGTTGGCATCAAACAGGTGATCGCAAATGTGTCTGAGATTAACGACACCCTTCAGTCCAGACTTTTACTCAATCAGTGCCAGCCACGGACTACCCTAGCTAAAGAAGCTCAAGAGATTTTGCCAGCTTTCGGCATTGAAACAGCAAAAGTTAAGCTCTGTCATCGACAGGTTTACCGTCAGGCAGCAGTCTTTGGCAAAACAGTTCATGACTTTGGCCGTAAAGCCAGAGCTGCGATCGCAGAAATAGAAGCCCTAGCTGATGAGGTGTTTGAGATTCTAGGCCAAGAAGTAGCTTCGAAGGCTGCATATTGTTAATACGGTATAAACCTTATGAACTGTATAAATGATATAAACCGTATAAACAGTTAAATCTTTTATTTTCTAAGGATCTCCTGTCTCCCCTCAGCAGTAGACCTTTAGAAACCCTGTTAAACGCCCTCAGTTCTCTGTTATTGAACGTTCCACCCTTTACCTAACCCTAACCTGTCCTAAAGATAAAAGTCGATTCTTGAGCCTCTGAGCGAATCCCCTCAACTAAAGCCAAATAAGCTTCCTAACGCTTCCTCTGTTGGCATAATCTCCTTAATGTGATATTTCCACCCTTGCAGCTTGAAACGGAGGTAGGCTCTGCTGGGAAGCAACCTACTGAGGGATAGGGCTGCCGAAGGCTCATCGAGAATGAGTGGAGCGATAAGGCTGAAGATGTACTTTTAGCCTTTCGCTTTTTCACGCCGCTTCTTTGCTCTCCTTTGAAGCCCAAAATCCCCCAATCGCTTAAGCTCTCTGTAAGTCTTACCGTCTTCCAATAACTGCTTGCTATGAAGCAACAGCCCAAGCAGAGCCCCCTTATCGACTTCTCTTAACGCTGCAATCTCAACCAGCCCCCCAAGTTGAATCAATTCACGAGTTCTCTGCTTTCGCTCCTGGGTTTTTATGCGCCGCTGAATCACTTTTATCTTCTGCTTTTGAAGCTCCAGTTTCTGCTTCTCTTTTTCTAATTCTCTCTCAAGTTTCTCCTTAGCTCCTGTCACTCTTTACCTCAAACAACACAACACAAAAAATAAAGGAGAACCTTAGCTCTTAAAACCTAGCCAATCAACTCAAGTAATCGATAAAGCTCATTCTTGATAGTCCTTCGTATGCCTTAAAAAAATCCTGGGGTTTGGGGCAACGCCCTAATAAGATAAAAATAATACTGAAAGTCTCATGAGAGACTTTTCCTTTTTTCTTCTCCAAGCTACACCAAACCAACAAGCTTCCATAACCACCCGTAAGCATCCGTCACCGGCCCGCTAGGGCATGACGGCGCGCTTCAGCGTTTCTAAGAGAAACAGCGCGTCAGGGGAGTTCCCCTAAAACCCCCGTGATCACCGTAAGGATACTCGTTGGCTATTTACCGCTTTTGTTTGAAACAAGGTTCCCGCACAGACGGCAAAAGCGGCGGTAGCCATGTTCGCTATATCATGCGAACCGAGCGTTACAGATACGGTGCTCACGAACTGACGTACTCAGAATCGGGCAACATGCCATCTTGGGCTACCCAAAATCCACTAGAGTTCTGGGATGCAGCAGACACCTTTGAGCGAGCCAATGCTCAGGTTTACAGTGAATTTGAAATTGCCCTTCCCAGAGAGCTAAATGACGAGCAGCGTCTTAAGCTAGTCAAGGCGTTTGTTGCAGCCGAGATAGGGGAACAGCACCCCTACACACTGGCTATCCACGAAGTAGAAGCTATGGACGGCGGCAGCAATCCTCACGTCCATGTGATGTTTACGACTCGTGCCCTTGATGGCATCGAACGACCCAAAGAACTATTCTTCAAACGAGCAAATTCTAGACATCCTGAGCAGGGGGGAGCTAAGAAGGATAGAAGTTGGCAACCTAAAGAACGGCTTTTAGAACTTCGTGAGTCCTGGGAAACCCACTGCAACAATGCCCTTAAGCGGGCAGGGTATGATGCACTGATTGACAGACGAACCCTAACGGAGCAGGGCATTGAGCGACAGCCCGAACCAAAGCTTTCCCCTTACGAGACGATGCTTTGGAAACACGGGATTATGTCCGAGAAGGTTGAGGATATTTTGCTGCTTAGAGAGCTAGCTGCTATCCAAAGCCAACACGAGGCGACCAAGGAATACATTGCCACAGTCCAGGAAATGGTCAATCTAGAGGATTTTAGAGCTAGGGTAGAGGCAACCTTAGCAAATCAGAGAAAAGCTCTTAAATCAAGCCTCAGTGAACGAGACAGGTTAGATCGGAGGATAGAGCAGCTCAACGATAAGCTTTTCCATGCACCAGGCTCCAAAATTGATGCGTTTGAGATGGCCCGAGATAGGATTTTCGGCAGTGGCCTAAATGCCCATATTGAAACTATCAATGAGCTTAGGGCAAAGCGAGATGAGATTGCCCAGGCATTGGAGGCCTACGGGGTAGGAGGAGCACTTAAGGATATTCCCCATACGGTTAAAGACCTTAAGGACCTTTGGGAAGCCCAACAAGCGTTGAATGAGGCAAAAGAGATTTATCGGCATTACGTTAGGGAGATGCAAAGCCCTGAAGGGAAGCTAGAGTGTAAACAATTTGCCGAGGAGCTATATGGGGCAAAGGTGGTGGCAGAGACCGAGAGAAACGCACTTTTCAAAGAAGCATTCTCGATTCGCTCTGAGATTGAAGACACGGAGGAGCTGATCTCTAAGACCCAAGAGATGCTTGGAGGAGTACAGCTTGAAATCAGGGAAGCTTCAAGCAGGCTACCTCAAACTCTGTTGGACTGGATAAACCGAGAGGAATCTGAAATGGTTCAGATCGCGGTAGGTCAAGACGTTGTTCAGAGAAAGGAGCAGGATGGGCAAGTCCAGCGGCAGGAGCTAAAACTTAACCTATCGCTAAAGCTTGGTTTAGGGGGAGATGAGCTGTAATTAGCAGCCAATCTTGGTGGAGCTATAGAATCAGCCCTCGAAAATTCTAATTGGAGTAGAGCCACAATCATTCTCGATAGACCTTCGCTGATGCCTTAAAAAATCCTGGTGGCGAAGCCACCACCCTAAAGTCTTTGCCTGACTATAAATCTCAAAACAACAATAGTGTTTGGTACATCAGTTATCCACAGCAACGCTAGTGTTCTTTAGTGTTCTAGTGTTCTTAGTGTTCAGAACGAATTCCGTTGTGATATCAGTGTCTTAACCCCCTGATCGATCACAAATTCAGGCGGACTGATCACAAATTCGGGCTAACCGATCACAAATTCAGGCAGACCGATCACAAATTCAGGCGACTTTCCACAAGCCAATTGGGGCAATTATCTACAGATAAAAGAGCCAAAAATCTCTCACCTTTGCTGTTTTTAAGAGGCCAGACACTCCAAAATTAGATCTGAGTGGCCTGATAAATGAATTTAGCTGGATGAGATTAGAGCAATAGTAAAATCCTGTTGGTTTAATTGTCGTTGTTTTGCGTAGACCGATCACAAATTCAGGCAGTTCTGTTTCTCTGGCACCATCACTGATCACAAATTCAGGCAGTTTGTGAAACTGATATCTGTCAGATGTTTCACTTAACACAAATCACTACTTGCGTTGTGCTATGTGTCGTGATACTGAACAGCTTCATGAAACAGATACCACCCAAAGCTACTGGTAACCCTTGGAAGGTTAACCCTGAGCGGTCAGATCAGGTCACCGTTCCTGTTCCGAAACCAGTCATTATGGTCAAGGTAGATGGCCCCTTTCGTGAACGAGAGCGGAAGCTCTGGACATTTCTACTACATGCCGTAGCTCACAAGCTAGATGAGAGTAGGGTACATGAATTACCTGCTGCCGATGTTTGGAAGGTGTTTAACCAGCTTGGGGGTGAGCGAGGCAAAGCTTGGCTGTGGGATGCGTTAGCTTCTTTGTCCGATACTAAGGTCACCTTTGAGGGAGTGGACAAAGGCGATGTTCGCTACAAGACCATCACACGGCTGATTTCAGCAGTGCGTTTGAATGAAGGCCGAGGGACTGACACCATCTGGTTCGAATTTCCTCAGATGCTTATCGATGCGATCAAGCAACCCCTGCAATATGCCCGTATTCGTACCCATCACCTGATTTCTTTGTCAGGCAAGTACTCTGTGACGTTGTACGAAATCCTAGAAGGAATTGCTAATCAGAAGCATCCTGTCCTTGAGGTACCGGTTGATGATCTCAGGCAATGGCTCAAAGTACCAGATGGGAAGCTTAAATGTTGGGGGCATTTTCATTCCAGGTGTCTGAAGCCTGCTGTGGAAGAAATTAACAGCAATCCTTATGGCTCAGGCTTTGATGTTTCCTATGATTTGATTCGGGGGGCTAGAAGTAAAGTGAAAGCTGTTCGCTTTATTGTCAAGAAGACCGATAGCCGTTTGCAGTTTGAGGATTCGCTCCAAAATTCTGGCAATCCGTCAGTCAAATGTGCCTTTAAGCCGTCTACCTATGAAAAGGCTAAAAAACTGGCACCTGGATTGGATGTCTATGCGTTGGAACTTGAATGGCGAGCCTGGAAAGAGAAGAAAGGGCAGACAATCGATAATGAAGAAGCCGCCTTTCTGGGCTTCTGTAAAGGCCGTGCTCGAAAGGTTATCCCACTTACCCCCGATATGCGGATAACCGGGGCGAATAATCATAAAGTCAGCTAATGCGAGTTTTAGACCTGATTAGCTTTGTGGGTTACAACCACTCAACAGTATGAAGGAACTACATCCTTGAATCCTAGCTTTGCTACTCTGGGACCTTGTAAAGGTTACAAATCAGAGGGTTTGAGCGTTCGCCGTATTTTTAATGTAGGTAAAATAAATTGATTTATCTGACACAGGCTGTCAAAGTGCCGTAACTTCTTCAAGCAGTGCTGTGGTTGAGTGTGTGAATGCTAAGTAAGTGGAGCGAAGGTTGAAGTATTGTTACAGACAAAAAATGGCTTTCGCTGGATAGAGGGGGTTTCTGCATAACCCCTCGAAAAGGTATATTCCAAAATAATACAAGTGAGTCTCGTTTCTGGAATACGCTTGTGTGGTCGTTCAACTTAAACAGGTATAGTGTAGCCAAAGCCTTCTATATCAAGATTTTAAATGTCTCATAAAGCCTAAGACGATTTGAGAATTGCATAATGAGACATGAATTGAGACACACTTATCACTACGTCTCAAAAGGTACACCTTCTGAGACTACAGAAAGCATGATGTAGGGTTTCTTGACCGCGTAGCTATCTGCTTTCGTACATAAAAGAGTAAGGTCTTTCCCTGTATGAGACGCGTATATCTTATTTTATACCGTAGTTTTTTGTGGGGTTATGCAAAAAACTCTTATAACAACACCTGGAATGCTGAGCTAAGCGTACCGTTATCTAAACGATATCGCGTAGTTAGTAAACAGAGTGATTAGAAAAATTATATTAAGCGGTCCAACTGTACTTTAAGACAATGAGTCTCACGATTTGTAAGTTGCTGTTGAGCCTTTTCCAGGTGCTGCTTCAATCACATGATATTACTATGGAACTTCATCCATCACTACAACTCATCATGACCAATCTAGGTCTACCAGATAATCTACAGCTTGATCGTAGTCTAAGTCAGCAATAACATTATAGCCCTCTGGCTCCTCAGACATGAGCTGTAGCGCTTCCCTAAATGGACTTTGCGGGGATTCAAAAGGAATTGATACATTCAATAATTTTTGTCTGCCTAAGCTATCCTTTATGAGAATTTTGAACTCTATTAACTTAATATAAATAGTTGCTGCGCGTGGAATAAAAAAGGGAAATGGAAACTCGTCGAAAGGGACGTTGATCAATAGTTCGTATTCTAAATATTCTGGCTGTGGTTTTTGGACCCGAGTCTTTAGCTCTTGCTGTTCCCGCCACACTTGAGGGTCACCTGTAATAAGTTTATATTCATAAGTGGCTCTACTACGGAGTTGTAACTTTAGGCCTGAATGCGCAATAAACTTTCCAGCAACCTGAAGATAAACAGTTTCGATTCCAAAATCACCTTCCTTTTTGATAAGCCTCCTAACTAGTTTTAAGACCTCGACTTTCGGTAGTAGTTCGGGCCACTCTGCAACAGGAAGATCTATGTCAAAAGCCTGAGAGCAAGTTTGATTATTCTCTCTACAAGCAACAGCAACATCTTGAATCTCTTTCCTTTTCTCTCTATAAGAAGGCAATACAGTATCTTGAAAGTAAGAAACCGTTTTTTGGTCAATGAACTTAGATATCGGTGAAGTACCCCTTACAATCTTCTCACAACGCTGGATACCCAGAATACATTCTTCATACTTTAAGACCAGCTCAGAAATCGCTCTGTCCCTAGAGAGTATAGGGCCTAAATCAGGTGTCTCGAGACCGAAAAATTCCATTGAGGCAACTTGAAATTTGTAGGGAACGGCTGTTTCAAAAGTGAACTTTTTGGCCACTCTTGCAAGATCCTCGGTGATGGAATCTATGTCTGAAAAGCCTTTTATCGTATCTGATAAATCACTGATTCCATCACCTCCAACGACAAATATGCTGACCGATAGCTGGTTTGCAATAAAGGCACTTTGAATTAGTTTGTTATAGGAGGCTTTGACATTAGCTGACCAACCAACACTTGATGCGCCACCCTCAAATGAGCTTGACAACCTACTCTTTTGGCTTTCAGAAAGATTATATAATGTGAAAATTGCAGAAACAACTACCTTTCTTTGCTCTAATAAGACGAAATGAGTTCCACACCTTCTAATAAATTCCTCTGTTTTGCCAGACTCAATTAGGCTTTTGAACTCTTTTGGAAGCTGAAGCTCAGATGCTTCTACATTTCCATAGTCGGACGAACCTGTCAGCATCCATGTAAAGCTATCCCTAGTAGAGGTTGAATGCTTGTTAAAGTTAACGCTGGCATTTCCAGAATACAAAGAATACTGACCAGCTATACTTGCAGAAAATCCCAACTCTTCATACATTTCACTCCTAGATGAAATACTCCTAAGATTAAAATTAGTTTCTCTCGTACCTCCAGGGGGCCGCGATTCTCTGTATTTAATTACTTTTGGAAATACTTTTGTGATATCCCTAATATCAATTCCAGCACCCAATCTGAGAGGGCTACTGGGAAAGTAGTCGTAGGAATTAGGATAAGAATTCATGTGGTAAGACTCAAACTCCGCTAAATTACTCAAACTCAACAAAATTACAAGATAAATTAAGACAAGAGTTTATTTTTCTATTCTTGATAGAAAATCTTTAGTTTGTAAGGTTACTGCCATAAGCTTTTTTCCTTTAGTACCTTCAGAATTTGCGGGCATTGATTAAAGGTGATTACGCCAAATATATGCCTGGGATTAGCCTTGCTTTCTGTAGCGCATTCCTTTGAGAGTAGGGTGCTTACCAATTAAGGATGGCCAGGCCACACATTCCTCCACAAGATGACAGTATGTATGGCCTTGAGGATACACAAAAAACAAGTCAACCAAAGTTAAAGTTGTGTAAATTATCCCACAGCAGTAGGTGTAGTAGCCTACAACAAGCGATTCAACCGAAATCAACTGCAAATAAGCTAAAAGTCTTATCTGGCAATCGCTGAGGAGCATCTTATCAGGGCCGAAAAGCTGCCGAGGAGGGCAACTATTCCATCCTCAATGAGGTGCTGGAACAGCTTTATTTGAAAGGATGAGGGGTTTGAGTAGTAATGAAACAGAAACGCACGCTAAGGCTGAAACTATTGTCAAATAAGGATTTTAGCTATAGTTTTTTGAACTATTTTAGAGCCTATTTCTTGTACCAGTTAATCTATCCCCTAATTGGTACAGAAAATAGAACCAGATATCAAGGGTTTCAGCCCCCTTCAGCCAGCTAGGTTTAATTGGTACAGAAATGGACGCTGCTTAGCGTGCGTTTCTGTACCGCTACTCATGAAACCCCTATACCAATGGTTTCAGGAAATGTGGCAGCCCTGTCCAGGATCGTTGTCATACCCCAACAAACAAAACCTATCTAGACTAGCAGAAACATTTCAGCAGAAACCCAAGGGTTTCGCTCAAAATGTTTCCATCGAAAAAGTTTTATCTTTTTTTAATTGTTTCATCACTAGGTAACTCCCCAACCACCCCTTTCGCCTGAAATTCAATACTGACAGTGGTTTGATAGATGTATCCAGGATTTTGAGGTGGAACGCCAGGATAAGGAGTTTGAAAAGAAGGAATTTTGTTGAAAGCCTTGATGTAAGAGGCTTTCAGTTTTTTTATTCCACTTAGCCATAGGTACGTTTCAATCAGACCAAAAACCACTGGCTAAGCTACTAATAAACGCTAAAATAGAATTAATGGGAGTTATTCCTAAATAATCCTAGTCAAAAGATGTCTTTAGGTGAATTAACCGTGTTAGACGTTGATTTTTAGGATTTATGGATGATAAAAATCAGCTTTTTAATTTGTTTCGTAGCACATAAACGTTCTTACTCAAGACTATGCCTACTTTAGAGAAATTAAAATCTAGATTAAAGCAAATTAACCAAGAAATATTAGAACTAAATAATAGTATAACGAAGTCATACGAGGCTATTGAGGTTAGTACTGATGCTGTATCAGAAAAAATTAAGGGCTACGAGGAAGCGTCCGTAGCCCACAACAGAGAAGTCGAAAGTGCTCAAATTCAATTGAGCGAGTTTAGAGACAGAGCTGATAAATTTGAGCGTCAGTTGAACAGAAATAAGTCTGATTTCACCCAACTGGCCTCTGATTATGATACATGGAACGCTAGGCTAAAACAGCATCAGGATAATATTGACAAACTAAATCGGAAAATTGATGAGTACAATAACCTGATATCAAATCCAGGTTACGATCAAGACAGAGCTGATAATCTCAGAGATTCGATAGATTCAGAAAGTGAAAGAATCCGAAGAGAAGATCAGAAGTTAGCAGATAGTGAACAAGTAATTTTAGCGCGACTTGAACGATTAAAAGAAGAAGAGGAACGACTAGCCAAAGAAGATAAAGAGTTATTTGGATTTCATAAAACTGTTATCGAACCTGAAAGTAAAAGACTAGAAGAGCAAGCTGCAAAGTTGACAATAGAATCGGAGGAAATAGAAGAAGAGTTAGACGCAATTGAAAAAATGCGTGATGATATTGACTCTTTAGACAAACGTCTTCGAGAGAAAATCATGGAAAAAGAGTCTATAGAGTTAGAGATAGCCAATTTCAACGATCACTTTAAGGTATCTAAGGGGCAACTAACGTTTGATGTAGAAGGGAATGAAGGTGGGCGCTATCATAGCCGAACTCCTCATGTGCCGAGCGATGCGTCAGGTGTTACTATAGGTCGTGGCTATGATATGAAGAAAAGATCATCGAGCGAAATTATAGGGCATTTGACAAAGGCAGGATTAGGTTCGGAGGAAGCCAGGGCTTATTCTGGAGCAGCTGGATTATCTGGGCAGAAAGCAAGGAATTTTATTAACGAAAATCGTAATGCTCTTATAGAAATATCACCTCGACAACAAAAGGTTTTATTTGAGATCACTTACGCTCTTATTGAAAAAGACGTTATTAGAATATGTAACAAACCTGACGTTGTTAAAGCATATGGAACGACCGATTGGAATGCGTTGAACATAGCAATAAAGGATGTTGTAGTTGATATGCGTTTCAGAGGTGACTACCATCCACAAAGTAGAAGAATTGTTCAACCTCATATCGTAAAAAATGATCTTGAATCGTTCTATCAGATCTTATCAAACAAGGAAAATTGGCCTACTGTTCCCAAAGATAGGTTTGAAGCACGTGTGAAATATTTAAGAGCTGCGCGACCACAACTATTCAGTTTGATGGCAGATAATACAGATTCAACTCATAGTACTTTTCTACCTGAAGTAACTTATATTGAGCGATTTCCTCAATATGTCGTTCAGATTAAAAAGCCTACTTTTTCCTCTCGGCTTTTTAGGAGGTGAAAAATTATGATTAGAGTTATTAATCTCTCTCATAAAGTTATAGTTTACTCTGAAAAATTAAGAGACTCATTTATAGGCCAGATGCCAAAGCAACACAACTATTCAGTTTGAATCACTTTCTAAGAGCTTCGTGCCTGTTAGTCAGTACACTCCTAAGGCTATCAAAGTCTAATTCGCTCTATCTCATTGAGGGAAACGGTTTCAGCCCGCCGATCATATAGAGCAGTGGTTCTAATATCTTCGTGACAGGCTATTTTGAGGTATGGCATGGATCCTGACGAAAACATGTCATAGGGTTTGAAACTATTATCTCGTATGTATTTCAGTCATCGGTCTCATGTAGACTCATTATGATGTACTTTAGTTCGTACATTATCGGTATCCGAAACGGACCAACAGAAGTTTCAATAACATCTGTCTTATTGACCGTTTGCTCGGCACCGCAACTAGTCCTCTGTAAATCAAGGGTTTGACTCCGGAGAGTAAACGAGAAACCAAGGATTTCAGAATATAACTAGCAAGTGATATAGGCCAAAACTAGTCCCGAAGCTCAAAACCGTAGTTTTCTCACCGAGCCCCCACTACCCAGGTAATCAATTCAAGCTCATTTTTTGTCTGTTTGTTAGTACTTTTGGGACTGTTTTCAAAACTGATGGTTGAAACAATTGCTGGTAAAAGATTTCAGCCTATGACACCTTTTCGTCAGGATCCATGCCATACCCCATCTACCGTCACATTAACTCGTCGGTATTACATCAAAACTTAGTAGTCTCAACTTGGAATATACTTTCTTGAGGGGATATGCAAATACCCCCCCTCTACTAATGCCCCCTGCGTTGCTACCTGTACAATTTTTGGGATCCATTAGAATCTGACGCTAATGGCCTAACTGGTAGAATGAATATTCGTAGTCTGAATTTTAGAGATGATTTACGAAGTGTTGCATAGCGACCTGACACACTTTTTGGGAAATCATGCTTTTTTATTAGCAGATGCCACAGAGAAATCATTAAATAGTACTCCCCCAGCAAACCAAAACTTTCCAGAAAAATTCTTGGTTGCTTTTATAGTTCCCTTAGCATTTGGGTTCTTTACTGTACTGATAGAATTTGGCTCATCAGTATCTAAAGGATTAGTTCTGACAAGGCTAGGAAATATCTATCGAATCTGGGAAAGAAAAAATAATGAGCTAAATGCTAACCTCGGCAATCCAATCGAGGAGTTAAACAAAAGAAATAATATGATTGCAGTTGACCTAATGCATTCTTTGCTTCCGTCTGACATTCTAATACACTTTCGTGGTGTAGGTATCAACTGGGTTGCAGGAGCAATGGCAATAGATGTCAGCAATAGCATCCAAGGAACAGCATCAGAAGGAACAGGTCTTATATCTTACTCTCACTTCTTAATGGGAATTGGGATTTTTGGTCTTGGCGTAGTAATAAACATGCTTTCTCCCGAACGTGAAAGAGCTAAAAGATACTTATCAATAATTATAATTCTTTGCGGCTTTTGGTCTGCTTTTACAGCTCTTTTAGAACAATTTCAGTGATCTTCACATTTACCTATGGAATACCCAAAGGAAATAAAAGCCACTTTAGCTTCTACAGCATTAGTTATAACAACAGGCTTCTTGATATCTATAGCTGGAGTTCTTATAGAATTTGGACTATTTACTGGCCCTACAAATAGGAATGCTGACTCAGAAATAGCAGAGCTAAGGTTATTGGTAAAAGACTCAAAAGGAATACCTATACAAGGAGCAGAAATAACCCTTTTATCTAACGAAATTCCAATAATAACGCGCACTGATTCTTCCGGATCCCTGTCGATACCAGTTAGAGCTAGCAAGGAAACGGAAATAGAAATACAAAAAGACGGATATAAAAAAAGAAGATACGTAATCAATCTTACTGAAAACAACAATCAAACGTTTGTTTATACTTTAGATCCAATAGATCCCCCAAAAGGTTAAGTGTAGGGGTTTGAGTAGTATCGGTACAGAAACATACGCTAAGCATCCTGCATTTTTTGTACCAATTAAACCCTCTTGCCAATAAAGGGCTGAAACCCTTGATTTCTCGTTACCTTCTTTGAGTGAAACCCTTAATTTCCAAAGGAATAGTTGCTGTGCGAAGCAACTGAACTTGATATTAATTGTTCATTCACGAACTTCATTCCAAAAATTTAGTCCAAAAGTAGTCCATCCTTCAAATCTCGCCTATTTCTCTCTATAAGTATTCTTGATTAATGAGATATTGGCTAAATTGCTAATTCTAGCCATTGGTATCACTGCTTTATTGTCTTCCTACAGCAGTGTTAATTGTGTGGGTCGAGTAGCACTAAGTAATTCAGGATCAGTCACCTTGAGCACATCAGCTCGCATCTCCTCGATTAACGTGCAGTAATGTCGGCTGTCATAAGGGCCACTGCTGACCTTGACGCCATTAGGTCCCTCATAGAACGTCACTATGTCGCCTTCATTGCCCAAGGCAAGCAAGGCTTTCTCACCTCGACGAATCTTACGAGTCACACTAAGTTGGCTTGTAGGGTATTGCGCCGTGTTCAGTTGCTCTAAGGTCTCCTGATGATATAACTCTGCTGTTTCTGGAGCCTCTAAAAACTTCTGGATATAGGAAGCCTGATAGGTACGCTCTAATTCACTGCGATCGCGACTTCGAAACCGTCCAGCCGATTTCACCTTCCCATCAGCAAAAAACACCAGGTAGTTTTTACTCAGCCCCGTTATTCCATTCTGTGCAGCCGGAATAAACGCTGCTTCCGCTTGAAACTCATGCTCAACAGTTATCCCGTCAGGTAGTACCGCTTGCACTACTCGAAAAATGCGCTCATTCTCACCAGGTAGGGCACTAAAGAGCACACCATCGGTATCAACTTCGGCCACCGTACCGCCAGCCTGTTCAATAGTTGTCACCATGAGGCGTGCAACGGCACGCCCGTAAGCCGTCACTAAAGCAGCCGCTTCATAGTCGTTATAGCCAACGCCAGGGGTGCCCAAGAACCCATACAAGGAATTAATCATGATTTTTGAGGCTTTTTGCTTTTGGTGGGCGATGCGATCACCTTGCTTAGCTAGGGCCTTCAACCGTAGTCGTTCCGTTAAACGGCTAGCCAGAACGCTCAGCATCCTACCCTCGGGATCCTTTCGAGAACAGATGCCATACCGCAGCATGATGGAGGGATAGAGCGAACTAACATCGACTTTAGAGACATTACGGTGAAGTCCGGCCACACCCAGAGTTAGCCCCCCCTCAAACTCAACCACATCATCAGTTTCAGGGACTGGCCGATCTGAATATTGATCTTCTAAGATCCGCTGCCATTTGGTGCCATTGCCATTGACTGCCAGGGCCTGCACGCTCATACCAGGGATAAATTCTTGCTGATAGTAGATACCAGGGACTAGATAGTCAGCCAGCCGTTCGGTATCCTCCAGGTCATATTCTAGGTACTCAAGAATCGGCTCGGTTTGCCCCTTAGCCCAAAGATCGCAGATTTTCAAATAGGATAGGTCAAGTCTGGGCACATCACGAACACCCAGTTGAAGAGCCGCCTGCTTGAGGGTATAGCGCGTCAGATGTCGGGCTGAAAAGTCATTGATTAGCACCTGGTGATACACATCAACCAGGTCCATGCCCTTGGCATAAATCGGATGAAACCTAATCGCTTTGCCGTTAATACGGGCACCACCAATCCGTTTTTCACGGTTGCTGACCGTAAACGGATGACGGATATGGTGAATGCGGCAGCGCTCGATGATAAATGGTAGGTCAAAGGCCAGGTGGTTATAGCCCAGCAGCAGCTTGGGCTGTTTCTTTGCGATCGCAGCCAACGCCTGACGCAAAATCCATGATTCGTCCTGATGGGTGATTTTGTAAGAGACCTGGCGTTCATCCCGAAGACCGATGGCAATAATCCGATCCGTTGCCGGATCTAGCCCCAAGGTTTCGATGTCCAAATACAGTTTGGGTAGCTGCTCATACGGGACCAATGTTTTTGTCGAATGCCACGGTGCGATGTTAAGTGGGCATGGGCTATCAAGATCTAAGCGTGTCTCATCCACGAGAAGGCGAGCAGGATGCTCTAACCGTTGAATTAATTGACGCCGTTTATCGTCTGCCGGGATAAATGGTGGTGACTCTGTAGAGGGGGATAGATGAGACATAAGGCACGTTCAAACGCAGTGACATCAGGGCTGTATATCAAGTGTGCCGTATTTCTCTAATTCTGAATGTCTTCCCCTACGATTCAGAGGTTCGTTGCTTACCGTTTGATTCTCTCTTCGACTTCAACAAGTTTATTGGTTGTTCAGTCACTTTGATCCAATATTAATTTTATGTGCCTATTCGCCACTGAGGAGCAGCCCAATCTGTTTCCCAGTCAAGTTTTTCCGACATAGCTGCAATTTGTCCATACTCTTGAAAATAAGCATTCACTATTTTGGAGTCAGTAATGTATAACGCATTCTCTAGAGACCTGATAGCATTCTTGGTTAGGTTAAATGAACCTGTCCAAACAGCGTAGGGCTTGATAACCTCAAAAGAATATTCCTTTTCACCAGCTTCAACGTTTGCAAAAACTAAAAATTTATTATGCATACGAGGAAATGCTGGCTTTTTCTCCCTGTTGTGATTACCCACACATCGCACTGGTTCAATAGAAAGGTCACCAAGTATGGAGACTGACTGAAGGATGTTATTGAATGAGGCTCTAAGCAATTTACACTTCAAATTGTCGTACATTCTTCTCAATGTACTTTTGAAATTACTCCTTACTCCTATATCTGGCCTCAGAAAATCTTCTTTTTGAACAATAATTGAAACATTGCTGACTTCTGATAAAGCATCCAAAATTGTGGGGCTGGTTAACCATGCAACAGCCCCGAAAACAGCGTCAGCTTCATGAATGTGAGAGATAAGCTTATTTTCTATGTCTCTAAAATAGACAGTAACCCCTGAGTCAGAAGCAATACTATTGTCTGTAAATTTCTTGTCAAAATTTCCATCGTTGTCAATCTGAAATTGATTTAGGTCGTCCATCAGATTCGATCTATCCTCTACTGTGTAGTTGGGTAAAGGAATGTCCTTTGTCTAAAGTTTGCTTCCTTGCCTCAGAACCATGCGTATAGCTTTTAGGAGCTGGAAGGAAAAACGCCCAACTCCTAACCACAGTGTTCAGTTACCAAAGAAGCCAATATGACAGCTGCTTTACAAGCTAACCTTTGGTATTTGTCAGTTCTAGACTTCAGCTGATCGCAGATAGTCAAGTAAATCTGGGCTGATTTCAACCACTTCTTCATCCTCTGAAACTGAAATGGAAGTTCGTGTATCTGAAGCAAGCTTACTGCCTTGAATGAAGATACGTCCTTGCTCATCCTGATAAAGAGCGGGGCAACTGCCACTTACACAAGGCTTGATGAGTACTTGGAGCGAATTTGACACAATAAGACTCCTTCACCCTGAATTTAGGGCGTAAACAACACAAATACAGATTGAAAGGGGGAATGACCTTACTGTAAGGGAGCAATATCTAGACTGTCAATCTAGTCATGATCAATTTTACAACTTAGTTCTGATGTATCCGCCAAGCGGTGTTGAACCGATAGAGTGGCATCGTTAGTTCGCCTTTCGATAGGCACTGGAGAGGGGGAACCTGGTGCTGCTTGGTTACAAATACATCTCGGAAGCCGATGATGAGTCGGTGCGGGACGCTCAGCACCAAGCGTTACTAGATGCCGGAGTTCCTGCATCTAATATCTATAGCGATATGGATACTGAGCAGGAGTCAAAGCGCCCTCAGTTAGAAGCTTGCCTTAATGCGCTAAATGCTGGAGATCGGTTAATTGTCTGGCGATTGGATTTCCTGATAGACAGTCGAGTTCAGTTTCAAACGATTTTGCAGGACCTTTTGGAGCGTGATGCTGGCTTTAAGGTCTTAGCTGGACCAGGCGTTGTCTTTGATACCGCCCATATCAACCTAAAGCTCGCCATTGATATCGTTGCTGCCTTAAATGACCTGGAAACTCAGATTTTACGTAGGCGGACACTTGCAGCCCATGCAGTGGCTAGGCAACGAGGGCAAGTACTAGGGGGGCAGCGTAAAATGACCGCTTCGATGCTCAAACAAGCGATAACGGCTTTGGCTGAATCGGATCTGAGTATGACTGCGATCGCAACCCAAATTGGAGTAACACGGGCAACGCTCTATAACTATCTCAATGGGGATGGATCGCTTAAGCCAACTGGCAAAGAATTACTCTCAGAAACCGAAGATTAAAGAACAGTCCACATCAATCGTTTTCAAATACGGCAGACTTTGTGAGTAATTCAGTCTCTACAAATGTACGAAAGTTTTCAGGATAAGAGATTTTCGCTTGTTGCCAGCGTTCCTGAATCGATGGCCAGGTAAACATCTCTTGGGCATCCCGTTTGAAGCTTTCGAGGTGAATATGGTCAAATGTGTCATGTTCAAAGATTACAAAATGCATCCAGGCATGATTGATGAAAAATGTGGAGAGCATTTGTAGTCTCCACTTGTCTCTATCAAAGTCGTTGGCCAGGGCGAAGGCTTGTAGGGTTTCTGGATGGGTTATGAGGCCAAACATTAGCTCACGGTGGCTTTGAATCAAGGCTTGATAATTTAGGCTTTGACTACTGGCTACTTGTAGCTGAATAGTGCGACGAGTTGACAGCCACATGAGGATATTAGCAATTGTAATCAGACAGGTGAATACGACTGTTAGTAGAGCCGAGACCTCACCAATACTGAGACTGTTCAGTATATCCTCATCATTATATTAGACCTGTTCTATATTTGGCTTTGAAACACTGAGACAATAGCATTTTGACAACAAAATCGAAAGAAATACTTTCTTGGTTGCTCTTGTCCATTTTTTCCTTCACTAGGGGGCGTCTGATGGATTGAATCTTTTGGGAGTTTAAAGAGTCAGCTATGTACAGCTAGGGCTTTCTAGCTGTACATAGCTCAGGAAAGTTAAACTCTTACTCTTAAAATAAGAGTCTGCCTTAGTGGTCCCTTCCTCGTTCTAAATCCTGTAATCTATCCTTCCGATTGCGCCGAAATCTCATCTTAAGGATTTTCTTGATATTAGAATCCTTAGAATCCTTAGAATGCTGAGATTTCTCCTCGCCTCTTTTCGGAATAAATAAGCCTATAATCCCATACCCAAAACCTTGAACCTTATCTGAAACCGCCTCTCGTCTTTCCCGAGGAGTCACATACTGATTACCTCGCTGAAGTTTTAACCGATTCCACCAACTGCCTTTAAGCTCAATATCTCCCTTCTTGCCAGGCTCACCTTGAAGGGTGAGGCCATTATACTTTTCAAGACCTCTCTCTTTTTTCTCCATTACAATATTGCCATCTTTATCAACTGCTGTAAGCTTTCCACCCCGGACCTTATAGGTTATCCGTTCTTTATCAGGGTCATCTTTAGCCGGATTGCCAATTCCCCAAATTCGAACAGTCCTTCCAGCCCTATTCGCCCGAGCACGAAGCTTCTCCATCACCCCAGGCTTTTTAGCTAGCTTCCCTCTGGGCTCAATGATTCTTTGAGCATATTTACTATTTGAACCTTCAAACTTTTGTCTAAATCTTTCTACATCTGCCGTACTAGACTCTATTCGACGATTATGAGAGCTTCTATCATCGGTCATTGCCCGTATCCTCCCAATCCACTGAAATATCTAAGAGTTCAAGCCCGATCCAGCCTATAAGCTCGGTAAATTCCTGCTTTGAAAATGTTTCCAGCCCATAAGGTAGGCTACAGCAAGAAGCAATTTCATCCAGCTCACTGTCTTCAATCTTAAGAATCCTAACGACATCTGCACGAGAGAGACTTTTAGAGTTGTCACCCTCACGAGGAAAGAGGGGACTTTCCTTTGGGAGTTGTTCCAACTGACTGCCAGCATCCAAAAGTCCCCATTTAATTAGCTCTTCCTCACTCCAGGGGGCAAGTCTAAGCCCCGTATCTTCATCTCCAATTCGGTCATAGGCTAAGATATCTTCCTCCACATCAATTTGCATCGACTTAATCTCATCCCAGGAATACGTGTGCCAATGATGGCCACCTTTCCCTCCTAAAAAGAGGCCAGTTAAACCATTGGTGACTCCAGTTTGTGGAATTGATGAACTAAACAGTTGCTCCTTTGGCACCAGGAGCCGTTTAACACGCCTAAATGTAGGGCTAACTTCCTTGTCACCTTTACGCTTAAAGGTTTCTCCAACCTCGCGCTCAGTGCCCTGATACTCTTCTGAATAGCCAACCTGGGCTTCTATTCTCTCTACTTCACCCAGATATGTTTCAGAAACTGTGCGAGCTGTATCCCCATCAACACCCCCTAAAACAGCCAAACGGCTTGATAGTTCAAGAATTTGCTTTGCCGCTTTTTCACCAAACCTGGCGTCAATGCCTGCGGTGTTTTGAGCTGATAACACCGCACATCCACCCCGAGATCTCGCAATGGTCATAAACCGAACGAGATTATTGCTGACAAACTGAGATGCTTCAGAGATTTCATCAATCCAAAGCCAGATACGCCGTAGCCTATCATCCGGTAAATCTAAAATAAGGTTTACCAAACGCTCAAACAAAATTGCATTAAGCGTTTGCACGGTTGCGCCAGAGGTATTGTCATTCCCTAAGACGATGGCGGTATTGCCAAAGTCATCGTTTTCAATGAGGGCTTTAAGGCTGACCTTTTCCTCAGCAGTATGCCAAAGGGCAGCCATAACACGGAGGGGACGTAAGCGATTATTTAGGGTAAGCATGTAGTCATTGGTGCCACTACTTTCGCTTTTACCCTCTAAGCCTTCTGCAATAATGGTGTTTAACGTATCCTCACCCAGAATGGCTTTTAAGCAGTCTGCACTAGAGCAAGCAAGGAGGACATCTCTTAAGTCCCACCACTTTCCAGAACGGATAAAAAAGCCAATGACACTGATTAAGAGGTTTTGAGCTGACTGACTCCAGTAGCTTTCTTGGCCGTCCTCATCGTGAATAAAGGCCTTAACTAGTGTTATGACCTGTGGTTCATTGACGATATCGGCTTTAATGTCCCAGGCCACGCGACGATTATCTAGGGGATTAAAGATAAGCACTCGTTTCCCAAGCGCCTCAAGATAGGGCACAAGCTCTATCTTGCAGTCAAACACAATCCAAAGCTTATCTTCCCTCCAGGCAAGCCACGACATCATGGCTTTTAGGAATGTACTCTTACCACCTCCGATATTTCCAAGGAGCATGGTGTGGGTTGTTTCAGCCTCAATGTCGATGTAGTCAGCACCCCAAGGTGAAAGTCCTGGTGGAAGCTCACCACGCTTTTTTCGGATCTCGTTTGAGGTAACAAGTTTTGGACCTCTAACGTAGGAGTCAAATGGGTATTCAGGAAACTGTTTTCGAGTGATCTGGACAAGGCTTAATGCTGCGACTGTAACAGCGGCTAGAAAGCTTACCTTTTCGCTTACCCAAAGCACTAGGAGGCGTTCTAGTCCGATGTAGAGACAAGAGACAAGAGTTACGGCCCAGAGCCACCAGAGAATTTCTCTTACATTAATGTGTTTAGTTCGCCTTGAAGCAGAAGCGATGATGCTTACAACCCCACCACCTGTGGCATATCCTAAAAGCATTCCTGTGGCATTTCCAGGGTTAAGCCATCCTAAGCTGTGCTCAGCAAGGGCTACATTGACAGCTCCTTGCACTACGGGTACACACCAGGGCACAAGCCAGAGGCAAAACCCCAAGGCAATACAAAATCTAATTGTCATCACTAACCCTCACTTTTTAAGCGTTCAAAGTGGTAAATCTTCAAAACATGCTTTAAGCGCCGATTGGGATACTGCCAACCCCAAAAGAAGAGAAAGGCGAGCAGTGCCCAGGCAACCAGGAACGCTAGTGGTTCCCAGACCACAAACCGAATGGAGTGAAAAAACACGACAGCGACGATAGGCACCGCGACCTGGATTAGGGCAGCTAGGGCTACCCAGCGGCCCAGAACCTCAACGATATTTAGAGGATTGATGCCTCCATAGATACGACGAAGTTCTTCGACAGCGCCGGTTAGAAACCGAAGGTGCCAGAGCGTAGGAAGTAAGGTGCAAATATCGATAAGCCACCGATGAGTGCCCCCTGCAAGGGCACGTTCAAGGACATTGTTAGCATCCCTTGGATCAAGGTCTGTTGGCAGTCGGAACAGGTTGTCTATCCACTGGCACACCGTGTCATCGACGCTAAAGCTGGAAAAAAAGGCATCGACAACACCTTTCATTAGTAAGAAGGTAAATGGGACAAATGCCACCAGCACGACAAAGTGGAGAGCGACGGTAATTCTGTCTCCTTTCATTCCGGTGCCTCCTCTGCTTTACTCAAACAGATTTCAGGAAACCGAGTGCAGAGTTGAGCAGCAGTGCCCTTTAGAAAGGGGCGACCAAAGAGGGTACCAGCTAGAACACCAAGGAGGGCTACGCCAATAAGTTCTCGGGCAAGGAGGCCACTGTTACGGGAGGCCCGAGGCAGTCTTGCCTTTAGCTTCTTCTCAAGGTTCTTTGAGGTAGAAGATAACCCCAAGGTGTACTCTTTTAGCTCACCAACTTTGTCATTGAGTAAACTGACTGTCTCTGAAAGACGTTCCTCTTGAAGAGCAATTGCTTTCGGAATATCCTTTACGGCTGTTTCGATGGACCCCATCGCGAGCATGGCCAGGAACATCGGGTCATCTTCAGATATCCCCGTCTTGGCTATTATCTCCCACACTCGTTTTTGCTCGACTTCGCTTCTTTCTTTGAGTAGACTTTTTAGGAGAGTTTGATCCGGTGTCTTGCTCTCTGGTGTCGGAATTAGCTGGTTTAGAGGTGTCATTGGATTTTAAGATTTGAAGGGTTTCAATTTCAGAAAAGAAGCGATGGAGGGCACGCTTTACACGGCTTCTTCGAGTGGAGGTTAGGCCACCCTTGGGTTCAAGGGCTTCTAGGAAGGTGAGACTATGGGCTTTAATGTGATCCAGGTCTTTTTTAGGTGTAAACCTTGGAAAGTTAATGACAGGCACGTTATGGGTTGCAAGCGCCTCTTTAACGGTGTCATTACGTTCAGGGTCTGAGTAGTCGTAGTCTAAGCGGTCTGTAAAGAAGGTGTTTCTAACGAGAATATGAGGAATATCCTTAAACTCTTTTAGGGACTCTAAAAAGAGTGCCATGGAGTCATATTCCCCGCTTGTAACAAACCAGAAAACTAGTTGAACGCCTTCTTCAAGAGCAATATCAGCACTGCCTTGTGAGATCCACTGCACCATTGCTCGATGGCTTTGAGCAGGGCAGTTGACCACACCTGTCACACCCTTTTCTAGGACAGAATCTAGGATCTCATCTGCTTTATCGGTCTCATCTGCATCTTCACTAAAATGGGGGCGGAGAACGGTGTGACCGTCTTTACCTTCAGTAGCACGGCCCACATCACCATTAGAGCGATCTGCTTCACAGATGATAAGTATGATCGCATGCATGGTGTAGTAGGCAATTAGGGCAAGGGCAACTTGGCTTTTACCAACACCACCTTTTTCTCCCACCACGAAATTAACTATAGACATGGTAGTTTCTCCTTAGCGAAATTGGCGGGGTAGGGGGAGTCTTTTGGAAGCAGACTTCTCTTTAGCAGCACGGTTAAACTGCTGTACGTACTTTCGAAGTGTGGACATGGCAATATTGATGCCTTTTTTTCTTAGTCCACAATGGATTTCGGCGTAGGTTTGCTTTTGTCTAAGCCGCTCGTTGATGTCGTCTAGGTGTTCTTTGACTTTTTCTTTGAGTGTTGCTTTTTGGACAGGAGGTGGCAGGCTATCTAGGGCCTCTTGCCATAAATCGGACATGCGAAATTGCCTCTTAGAGAAACGATATCTCCAAGGGTGGCAGGGGGGAGGTGATATGTCTTTGTCAGAGATAGAGGGGAGGTGAGTTAGATGCGTGTGCTCTGAAAGGATTGTTAGGTAAAATTTTCAATTTTTCCGATACGCTTTATTAAAACTAAAAAGTACAAATGTCTTTCTACACAGACGCTTGTGCTTTGAAAATCCGATGATCGCTTCATCTATTGCTAAAAAACTTCCAGATGCTGAGGTTGACAGGGAATTTGTTGTTCTTGAAAGGCTTGACTTTCAGTTTCTAGCTGATATTCTGCACTCTCAGGTATTATGTACAGACATTAAATCTGAAGGTCTAATCCAAAGAGAATTTGATTTATCAAAGAGTTTATAAGAACCATACTTGATAAATTTCCAATAAATCTTGACTACTGAGAATTCTTGCTCCTCTAGAGGCTATACTCCATTGGCTTGCCATTAATTCAGTTCTTGTATGTGTTAGTTAAAGAACTGAAAGTAAGATGTAGAAATGTTAGCGGAATCTTATACAACGTTTTTGTCTAGTGAGGCAGAGTCTAAAAGCTTAAGCTCTATCATTAGAAGCTTTTGATGTACTTCACTAGAACTAAAACCGCTATAAAGATAGTTCTTAAGAAAATTTTTTTCGCAAAGCAGAAGTCTACTTCTGAAATATTTAATGATAGAAATGAACTTTATTGCATAATCTACCCGCATAAACCATATATACAAGGTCAATACAAAAAGCAAGTACTCATCATCATAACTTTATACGATTCAGGCCTACTTCATCAAATCTTTGTATTTATTTTTTTTGGCAGGACTATATTTGATGTGTGGGCAGATTGATGCATTTAATGGATGCTTAGCAAATTTTTGCTTGGAAAGGTTATCCGAATTGAGCTTTAGGGAGAACCGTATAACCGAATAGGACGTTTTCTCTAATAGCCTATGTGAGCTTATTTCCATGTGACAGCTTGTTGAGTTTTTTTATGCTTAAGGTATGCCAATACTCCCAGCCATCAAATCCTAAGCTGGAATTACTACGTTCAGGGGTGTCACTAAATCAGACAGACCATTAAGGCTATTTTTTAATAAAGATTAGTACCCTCAAGGGTACTAATCTTTATTGGAAGAATGAGCGATATTGAATTAGTACATCGTAGAGGATTAAATGGAAGCTTTTGCCGTCTTAGCCAGTACAGTTTCAGCATTGATTTTTGGGGAAGCCCTTAAAGAAGGGGGAAAAAACCTAGGGAAAGGTATCTCCCAAGTAATCAACAACCTTATCATTAATATTCGCGGTAAGTTTAAGGCAGCTGAAATAGAAGGATTCCTTACAAAAGTCGAAAGGCAGCCAAATCAACGCAATATCGAAAGATTTGAAGCAGAGCTTGTAGATCAGATGATTGAAGACAACAGCTTTGCGCTAAAGATAGAAGAATTAGTAAAACAGATTGAAGCACTCAGTCCATCTGACCAAATAATCGGAAGCAATATTAAGGCTGAAGAAGTAAAGATAGAAGGTGTGCATCAAAAATCAAGTCAAAAGGGAACAAGTCGGCAAGTCATAGGTAAAGATATCGAAGCTACCGGAAAAGTCGTATTTCGAGATATAAGTCAGGAAAGCAAGTAAATGGTTAATCGCTCAGAAGATTTGGGTAACCAGACAAAAAGCATAGATGATTCGGATGCCCAGGAAAAAACTGAAGATAGTTTTGTTGTGGGGCAGAATATACGTGCAGAGGGAGACGTTATATTTGAAAATATAACCCGAACTTCTATCGAGCACCAGACAGTAATTAAGGGTGAAGTCTCTTTTGAAGAGGTATCAGTAGATAAGTATAGCTCAAAAGACTTTGAGAGTCCTGAATCTGTCAAGAAGTTGGTTACATGGCTTGAAACACAAAGAGTTCTTATTATCTCAGGTGATAGGAAGGTCAAAAAGCCAGATCTTGCTAGTCATATTGCCTCACTGCTTAAGGAGCGTAAAAGTCAAAAGGAATCAGTAGTAGTAAAAAAATCCATTCAAAGTTTAAATGTTGCGATAAATCTCCAACGTGAATTTTTTAATTCTGAGAAGGCGACAATATTTATACTACCTGATCTATCCTTTAAAACATTTGGTATACCTCTTTCGAATATTAAGAGTATAGCGGAAGAGAAAAATCATTATGTAATTGGAATAACAGATGAATCGAAGGAGGCTTGGCGTTCAGATTCTGGGAGTAATTTCTTTTGTAGTGTCTCATATAAGCAGTTTGAGCATTATCGGAACTTACTCAATAAGTTATCCGATGAGAATTTAATTCGTGAATGGTATTATGATGCTCAGAAAATGGATTCGCGTGAACATTTACTTGTAATATCACTGAGTTTCTTCAATGGACTTTATGGCGATCAATTTTTTTCAGCATTAGAACAGTTAGTTGAAAAGGTTTGGCAAAAGCGAGATAGTAGTCTACGTGCTCCAGACTACTGCGACTTAGACAAGATAACTGGCTTCTTTAACTACTTAGAACATTACAGACAAGAAGATACTGTTGAGGTTGAATCTTCAAAGCGTCAGTTACTATTGAAAATTGCCTGGGGTAGCCATCGTAGACAGATTCTTGCTGCTCTGCCAATACTGGCATCTCTTGTGAAAGACTCAGTGAAGCGTTTTGAATATGAACTATATGGTACTCCACTGAGACGCCAACGGCTGCGACAAGCTGTAGCTGAAACACTAAGTAATATCGGTTTAATTGCCGGTGAAGCAGTTGAAGATACATTATTGAAACTTGCAGCTGATGAGGATATTAATGTACAGGCTGTTGCAGCCAATGCCTTAGCATGGTGGCGTGATGAGACAAAAAGGAAATTTATCCAGACAGGGAATAAAGATTTTAATAATGCGTTAGATAATCCAGATAAAAAGCTATTTTCGACTATTCAGAGGTGGCAAGAACAACAGCAACTTGAGAGCTTAGTTTCCTCGTATCTGAGTGGAGATAATTATGAGCAAAGTACTAAACCTCAAGATTACATACGGTCAACAATAGCACTTACTGTGGGATATGCAGCGGAAGCTGATCCCTATGATCAAATGTCAGAAGAACTTATTAAGTTACTTCGAAATTTGATGCTTGATACAAATAAGCTTGTCCGCAGTAGAATTCTTGAAGATACTCTTCCTAGAATTGTACGGAGACATACTAAGCAGATAAAAAGTGAATTAGAATTTTTCTTGAAAGATGCTGATTACGGTCTCTTTATAGCAATTTCAAGAAGTTTGGCTGCGGCTTATAAATCAAGGCCAAAAGAGGTTTTAGAGATACTAGATGCTTGGCAGCAAGAAGCGAAAAAGGAACGTCCTGCTAAAGTTGTTAAGAATAAAGTGACAATTCGTGAGATTTTGTTGTCGATTGTGGTATTGACATATGGTGAATTAGAACTTACTGAAGAAAGTAATACTACTCTTGAAGAAGAGAATACTACTAATGTAGATAGAAACTTCGCTAATCTTCAAGAGATTCTTTCTGAAGAGATACATCCTTTTGTTCGTACTCACGCACTTGTTGCAATTGGGCAGCAAGCCTTCAAAAATTTTGAGCAAGTTGAACCTACACTTCAAGCTTTGACTGGTCAGGTTACAGAAGGTGAACGAGAGACCATTACGCGTATCCTAACTGAAATATATCTATCCCAGAGAGCTTTACTATCTGGTGGAGAACATATTATTGAGGTTGAAATTAAGAAAGGAACAAAGCGAAAATATCCTGTATGGGTGAATGCTGAAAGGCCTTCAACTGCTGTAGAAACAGTAATGCATCGATGGATTAAAGACGATAGCCAGCCTATGGCTCAGCAAGTTGCTGCACGCGCATCAGCTAATTTTGCTAACGCGTTTGATCGTGAAGAGGTTCGTCAAATCAGAAAAATCAAAGAAAACTTAGGCATTCAGCAAAGTAGCAAAGAGCAAGAATTTGCTTCACCTGTTGTGGCTGGCCAAGCTCCCCAGGATTGGTATCTTGGAAAGCTCGTTCCTTGGTTAGCTACGTACAATACTCCAAGTTATCGTATTAGTATTCGGAATCTCATACCAGAGGGGTTAGTACAGAAAAAGAAAGATCGTGAGAATTTACGTTTTGTCTTAGATAAATGGCGTAAATCTTCGGATTCAGAGATTAAAACCATCTCAAAAAAACTCTCACCTGGTCTCTGGCTAGCAGAAAACTTAAAATGGGGGATGGCTTGTGGAGGGCTGTTTGCTATGTCTCTTAGTACATTTGGGTTGACTCAACTGTCAGAAACTCTTGCTAAGAATTCACCAAAGAGTCCCCCTAAAATCACTCAACCGGAACCAATTGATCCAGGCATTACATTAAGTGATCGTATTAGCGTAAGTGATATCGACTCAACTAATTTTGATACAGGTCAGCTAATAGTTAGATTTTCTGAAAATGGCACTCCTGATGATCGTCTTGGTATTCGCAATCAAGGTAAGGGGAGAGATCAAATAAGTGTAAGCGGAAGTGAGGTTAGCTATGACAGAGTTACCATTGGTGAATTAAGTAATGGTTCAGGGATAGAACCTTTAACTATTAATTTAAATTCTCAAGCTACCCCTGAAGTAGTTCAAGCCTTAATGAGAAATGTCACTTATCATAACGTTTCTGAATCTCCAAAGTTGGGATTACGTAAGGTGGAGTTTCAAGTAATTGACGATGCTGGCGCTCCAAGTAACTCTTTAACAAGAAATATATTTGTCACTCAAGAAAATAAAGCGCCAAAACTTTCAGTTCCTAGCACTCAAACGGCAAATGAAGCTAAGCCACTTGTGATTACTGAAATTGCTTTTAATGATCCTGATAGTACAAAGAACTTAAGCATGATTCTTAATGTGAATCGTGGAGTAATTGCTGTTAAGGACTCAATTCCAGATGGTGTAAAAGCTCAGCAAATTGAGAAAAATAACTCGAATGAGGTTAGACTTTCTGGAAACGCAAAACAACTTAGTACAACGTTATCTTCACCCAACGCAATTACTTATAAAGGTTCTAATGATGAGACTCTCAAAATCACTATTGATGATGGGGGGGTAGATATTCCTGAGGATTTTGATAAGGCACTTATTTGGCCACCCAACGCTGAAAAGGCTAAAACAGATCAAAGAAACATTAAAATTGCAGTTCAGCCAAGCAATAAAATACCTTCGATCATCTTTAGTGAGAGTCAACAAACGGTTGATGAAGACGCAGAATTGTCCTTTGGTCAAATTACTATTGATGATCCAGACAGTAAAACGCTTAGGGTGACTCTGAAAGTTGATCATGGAACGATTAGTGTCAAAGATAATATAGGTGGAGGATTAGAGGATAGTGAAATCTCTGGCAATGGGAGCAATCGAGTAACCCTCTCCGGAGCTTTTAACAAAGTCAAGACGACTTTAGCAGATCCAAAATCTATTACTTATAAAGGGAAAGCTAATTTCAATGGAAATGATTCCTTGAAGATAGATGTTGCAGATGGTGGTAGAGGAAATACAGCTAACATGGCTATTATTGTAAAATCAATTAATGATCCACCAATTTTAGCTGTTGTTAAAACTGTAACTCCTCCTAAATCAGAGCCAACTCCTAGATTTTCATCCCCTCAGCAACCTTCGACCCCTAAACCTTCTCCTGTTCCACAACAAGATGCTACAAATGCAGTTGTTATAGGCGATCCTACTAAAACTAAAAATGCTCGGGCAGGGATCACTATAAATGCGAAAGTTCTTTTCGAGTTGCCTGTTGGTAGCCGTATTCAAGTAGTAGAAGGTAAATATAATTCGGACAATTTCCTATGGTATAAAATTTATAGCCCTAGTAAAAATAAATATGGTTGGATGGCTAGTCATTTGGTTAAACTTGATAACCAATAGCATAGTTCATTGCTTGTAAACGGTTTCGATGGTTGGGGATTGAGTACACAGTGAACCAGTTTTTTAATCTATCACCACGACTTGCAACGTTACTAAGATTTTTTCTAGTCACCTTGGGAGTTCTTCTCAATATATACGTAATTGGAAATTTTTTTGAAAGTCATTCATTAAGGCACTCTGTTCATTTCAGACCAATTCTCCCTGAATCGACATCTATCTCAAAACTTTCACAAGCTCCCATCACTCTCCATAATACAACTCCTATTAGTACAAAGAGTTCAAATACTTCTTCCCTTAATACGTTGTCAAAATTTGGTCACCTTCCATATACAGAGGCCAATCCTAAAAGTCTGGTTACTATTTCTAGTTATGGACAGCGCGAATATCAGAGGTTTGAGAGTCTTATGCCAGATGCTGCATTTTCATTAATGAAAATGATTTATGCAGCAAGAGATGAAGGTGTATGGATTGTTCCAGCCTCGGGGTTTCGAGGTTATCTAAAGCAACAGGAAATATTTGATAGACAAGCTAAAATCAAAGGGTCTATTGAAAAAGCTGCTAAATCTAGTGCTCCGCCAGGTTACAGTGAACACCATACAGGATTTGCTATTGACTTAGCTGATGGTCATGTCCCAGAGGCAGACATCAATAGTAATTTTGAGTCAACTGAAGCATTTGTGTGGCTCACTAGTCACGCTCAAGAATTTGGCTTCGAACTATCTTTCCCAAAAAACAATATACAAGGTGTCAAGTATGAACCTTGGCATTGGAGATTTATTAACTCGCTAGAAGCGATAGAAACTTTTAAGAATGCAAAAACATCAGGTTAATATTCATAACATGTAAAATTTATTGCAAAAAATATTTATGCTTCTTCGATACTATTACGCTAATTTGAACCTCATTGTATTAAGTTTTTCAGTATGACATAATCCCTTTTTATGTAATACTGAAGTCTCTCAAAAACATCGCCTCATTTTGGGAAACTAAAGGCTTAACATTGACAGATCTAATAACAAAACCTCAAGAAGCTCCTGGACTTCAAGGAGCAAACTTTGTACTGCCTGAAGTCTTTGCCAGGTCTGGTGAACGTGCTACGTACCGCTTCGTTGAATTCTTCGCTGCTGAGATTCGAAACCTTAACACAAGGCTTGCTTACTACCGAGCCTTAACTAAGTTCTTCGACTGGCTTGAATCTCTTTATCCAGGTTTAGAGATCGACCAGATAAACTCTATCGTCATTTCACGATACATCGAGCTTCACCTAGGCTCAGCACTCACGAAGAACCAACATCTATCAGCGATTCGTTCTCTTTTTCGGTGGCTTTCTATAGGAGGTGTAGTAATAGATAACCCTGCCGCTGAAGTCCGTGGAGTAAAACATCGAGTTAAAGTTGGCAAAACCCCTGTTTTCTCTGATGAAGAGATGGTACAGCTTTTAAGCTCAATAGATACTTCTCATGTTGTTGGCCTTCGTGACAAAGCGCTCATAGCCACAATGTTCTATAGCTTTGCTCGTATTGGTGCAGTGCTAGGTATGGATGTTAAAGACTTCTTCCATAAAGGCAAGCGTACTTGGTTTAGGCTACATGAAAAAGGTGGAAAGTACCATGAGGTACCAGCTCATCACAAGGCTGAAGAATATCTTGATGCTTATATTGAAGAATCGAGCTTAGGCAATCAGAAAGATGCTCCCCTATTTCAGACAGCGCCAGGTCGAAGCAAAAGACTTTCTGGTAAGCGTCTCCAGCGGCAGGAAGCTTGGGCAATGGTAAAGCGTCGAGCGCTGGCTGCTGGCGTGAGTACTGACGCTTGTAACCATACCTTCAGGGCGAGTGGTATCACTAACTTTCTTAGGCATGGTGGGTCTAGGGATAATGCTCAGAAGGTGGCAGCCCATGAAGACGTAAGGACTACAGCTCTTTATGACAGAAGGGATGACGCTATCAGTCTCGATGAAATTGAACGGATTCGACTTTAAGATAGAATTTGAGTATTTTAACGATATTTAAAGAAGAACATTAGACACAACTAGCTTTAATCACTTTTTAGATATCTGGTGGCAACAGAATGCTAGAAGCTTTCTGTGTCTCATATTTGAAGGATGAGGCAATGAGCAAAAATAGTGTCACTGAAGTAAGAGAATATTATTGGAAACTTAAACTAACAAATTAGCTGTCAATCAATCGAAACGTTGCAAGAAACGTTTCGATTGCCTTGAATCTCTCATTCAGTCTTTTGACTATCATCTGAATCTGATGATGCTTCAATGAAAGGTGTTCCCTTCATGATGGCTTGAATTATCACTTCATTCATTTTTTGAAACGTTGCATTATCTCCAGCACTTTCCTTGATAGCTTCAAATGCCTCTCGACTCAACTTAAATCTAGTAATACCAGTTATGATCTCAAATCCTTCACAAATTAAGGAGTATGCATCATCGAAAAGTTCATCATTTTCTTCTTCGATTAATTTAAGACCTTCTTTCAGAAGCCTTAAACCTCGTGGATCTTTTCCCCACTGAGTTTCGGCCCATTGAATCCATGCATCAAGGCGTTCCCTAAATTTCGTGTCATAGCCTAAGAATCGCCCTGTCACGCTAAGTTGAACTGCCGTCTGCCTCCATGTGAGAAGTTCTTCTCGTAAATCACCTTCACTTATTGGAATCTTTCTGCCTGGGTTAAATAAACTATCGCGGCGAAGATAGTATCCAGATTTACCATGATGTGTATAGTCTAAGCCATGGAGTTCATCGTGAGCCGATACACGATGGTGTCCAAACTTTTTAAGAGTTCGGAATAGTGCAAATGATATTAGATATGACCAAGAACATATAACAAAAACCCCAATGACTTGAATAATAAAATTACTTTTTAAAAACCCAACTGCTAAAATGCCTAAAATACCACAGATACCGTGAACAGCAAATGCTCCAACTGGGTCGTCTATCCTCTCCTTGAAAAATTTCAAGTTAAGCATTGTGATAATACTAACAACACTAATACCAGCAACACATCCAATAAAAATGGCTACTCCAGGATACATGTTAATATCACAGCCCGCCGTAATTGCAACTAGACCTCCTAACAAGCCATTTAATGTATGTTCGAGGTCAAACTGAAGACGGTGCTGAGCGTGCTTATATCGTTTGTTGTTAAATCCATTAATGACAGCGGAGGTGATTGTTGCAAAAAGTCCACCTCCAAAACATGAAAGAATAGTATTAAGTAGTACGGTGCCTACCGTTTCGTTAAACTCAAACATTCCATTGTCAGACAATGTAATAAGTGCCCCAACACTACCACCATTAAATCCAAGCCATCCTATTAGTAACAGGAATGTACCTAGAGTCGAAAGGCTGAGATTGTGAGGTCTATTCTCTGTCTGTCGGTAGTTGGCTACTTCGGCAGCTCTATATTGGGCAAGTTCATTTTTGTCAGCTTTAGCTATACGAGGTCCAAGAATCCAAGCGCCAGCTAAACCAGCAAATCCCCCAACACAGTGTACGGCTGAAGACCCAGCAAAATCATAATATCCCAGCTGATTAAGCCAACCGTACTTTGTCCATACCCAATGCCCTACGATAGGATAGATTACTGTCGTGATCGCTCCAACAAGCCAAAAGTAAGCCTGAAGTTTTATTCTTCCTGCGACTATGCCACTACAAATGGTAATAGTAGTACCAACAAAAGCAAGATTGAAGAGGAAGTGAACTCTAGGTAATATACCGCCTGGGAATTCCGAAGAGAAGTTTAACCATCCTATTGCTGGCTTCCCAATGAAACTTAAATCATAAGAATAAACATTCAACACCCAATCAGGGTGAATGTTCCACATTAAACTGTAACCAATTAAAAAAAAACAAATTCCACCAAGGCAGAAATCAACGGCATTTTTAAACAGAACATTTATGACATTTGTGGAACGAATTAACCCCGCCTCTAAATATGCGAATCCTGGTTGCATCATGACAACCAGAACAAAACTTACAATAAGCCAAAGATTGTTGATAGCTTCTGCTAAAGGTTTAATTTGTTCAGAATCCATAGCAATAAATAATTTGTAAGATGTCTGAGTTAGGGATATGTGGCTACTATTTATTTATATAGATAGTAAATTATTTCTAAGTCGGTCTGGCGTTATACTTACAAAAGTAACCAAAGCTAGTAAAGTGCCTTGTACTAAGATAAGAGGAAGATTGCTTACGGCAAAAGGTTTTTTGTAGTACAAAGAAAGTATTAAGAATATGCAATGCTACACGCAATTCTGAATCCGAAGCAGTTAAGTTTGACTCCCGGTTGATGTCTGAAACGGTGGGCAGCACGGCAACGCCTCGGAAAGTTTTTCCAACTACCGCCACGTAAGATACGATCAGTGTTTTCGTTGAGCGAAATCCATGGAGTGTTACCGTTTTGCTTTAAGTTCTCTGGTTTCTCTCCGTAGTTACTATGCCAGTGGTCTAAGCACCATTCCCATACATTGCCATGCATGTCATAGATTCCCCATCTATTTGGGTAAAAGCTGCCAACTGAGGTTGTTTGCTTACGATATTTCCCCTTTTGTTCCATGCAATAAGTTTCTTTGCCATTGTAGTTTGCTAAATTTGAGGCAATCGTAGGGCCAAAGTAAAATGGACTTGTTCTCTTAGCCCGACAGGCGTATTCCCATTCTGCTTCTGTTGGGAGACGATAGGATATGCCTGTAGCTTGGGTAAGCCTTTGACAAAACTCTTTTGCGTCATACCAACTCACACATTCTACAGGATGAGTTTTCCCTTCGAATGCTGAGGGTTTTGGTTCCAAGTCTTTGGAGACTTTCGGCATTGAAGCAATATATTGCCACTGTTCTTGCGTAACAGGATACTTTCCTATCCAAAATTCATTAATCTGCACCTTATGTTGAGGCATCTCAGTATTTCCTCCTGCCTCACCAATAGGGCAACCCATCTTAAAAATATCACCAGAGATTTTAATCAGGTCTAATGTGACTCCTCCGTTGTCCAACGTTTCTCTGTAATATTCTGTTTGACTCTCATGGTTCTCGATGATTTCAGCTTTCTCGTTTATGAGACAAAATTCAACTTTTATCTTGCGTGGAACATAACTTTCTAATTCTTCAATACTCTTCTTTGGTAAAACTGTTTCCTCTTTTATAAAATCTTTTTTTATTTCAGCTTTAAGCAATTCCGACTCAGGATCTTTGGGATATTCTTCAAGTAGGAGTTCTATTTCATGTAGGATTTTTCTAAGTTCAGATAGCGATGGCCCTACCAATAATCTTCTCCATAGGAGTCTTAAAGCCTCAGTTTTCTGAGAGTTATCCTTGTTCTCACTTCGATGAGAAAATGATAATTTCCTTTGTTTAAATACAGGAGTACTCGTGTCTGACAGTCCTTCTAGAGCAATTGCAGCCTTACCAAATTCAAAAGCATTTGCATAGGAACGTCCTGCACCCAAGGCATCATAAAAACCTACAGCAAATTCTAGAGCGGCTGTGTCTTCGATGGCCTGTTTCATTCCAACTACGTTATGAATATGCTGACCAATCGCTTCAGCCTGCACTTCAGCGTAGCAGGCATTCAGCAAGACACACTCTACCTCGTTCTTAAATAATTCAAATAGACTAGCCAAAGCTGAAGCACTGACAAGTTTTGGCCCGTTACTTATTTCATTTTCTAAAATTAGTCCTTCTTGACCAACTCCATGGCCAGAAAAATGTACGATTTGAGGCTTGTGATCTAATAAGGCCCGTCTCAAGTCTCTAGGGCTTACAGCCCATTTGGTAATAATCTCAAATTGCTCTCGATTGTAGGAGCGCCGTAACCCAGCTTCAATCGCTTTTATCTCTTTATCCAAACGCAGTCTGCTAGTCTGATTAGGATTGGCTGTTAATATTAGGATCGTTTTCTTCACATCAAGATGTCAGTCTTTCCAAACACTGCCTACTAGAAAACACACGAATTTTTAATTGAGGTATTGATTCATGTCCCCTTTTACGAAGGGTTGTGAAATTTTCTGCCTAATCTGTCGATTTGAGTAATACTAGCAAGCTTTAGTATATGTACTACCCTTAGATGGGATTTGAGCTGATTAGAAATTATTTACCTTATAACCAGTTACTAGAAAAATCCATGTCATGAGCCTACCCTCACTTTAGGGCGAGCTATGATGTCCAACATCGTCAACGAGATAGACCAACCTTTTTCCCCGCATTCACCTTCTTTGCCTGCTCTACCGGAGGCTTCCAATCCCGAGCCAGCGTTTTCTGATTAGACTGCTCCATCTGACTCTGAAGCGTATCTATCGCCTTCTTCTTCGCTTCCCCTTGGGCATAAATCCGAGTCTGCTCCTTGGCCCGACTCATCTGCACATAGGTAAGCTCTCTGTCCTGCATACGACCACCTGCGAGGACGTAAGAATTCTTAACAGTCATTCCTTGTGACTTATGAGTTGTAACCCCATAGCCAAGAGATAGCTGATCGTACTCATCTTTTGAAAATGTCCTAGATTCTTGATTATCAAGCGTTACCGTAAGTTGCTTTTTTAGAAGGTCAATTTTCTGAAGCGTCCCGCCCATCCCATTTTTGACATCCTGCCGTTTATCATTCTGGCGAAACAGCACCCTATCCCCTTCATAGAGCGTTTCCCCGTTGATAGAGGTATGCCGTTCGCCCAAAGCACCAACCTCCTTACGTTTTTCCTGAGCTAACCGATTGATCGCATTTACATCAGCATTCGTATTGGCCAGAATCAGATGATCCTTGGCATTCTCTACACCACCAGCATCAGACCAATCATTAATTAGCGCCTGATAAAGGTCATCTTTCTTGGCTTTAACCGTAATCAGCCCACGATCTTGATACGCCTTAAGCCCCGCTTTAGCATTGCCATCGGCAAAGTCATGAACTGCCTGCTTTGCCCATTCATTTTGCTGACGTCTAATTTCCTTTAGCTCGACCGTCCCAACCTGCTTTGAAACTGATTGAAATGCACCACCTGACTGCACTGGCTGTAATTGTCTGTGATCACCTACAAGGATCACCTTCGCCCCGACATCATCTGCTTCCTGAAATAGCCGAGTCATCCGGCGAGTATCTACCATGCCTGCCTCATCGACCATAAGCACGGTTTTATTATCAATCCCAAATTGAGGCTTCTTTTGAGTCTGCCCGGTCCTAAGCTTATTTGCGGTCTCTTGCTCCTGGCGTTGCTTATCCAGGGCAAAGAAAAAGCTATCTAACGTTCGGCTGTCAATCTTAGCCTCTGCCTGGAGGCCAGAGGCGGCTTTACCACTTAGGGCTAATCCCTGCACTTTGTAGCCACTGCCCTCAAAGGTTTCACGAGCAGCATCCATAAAAAATGTCTTACCCGTACCAGCCATACCACTGATCACCTTAAGCCCTCCAGGTGTAGCGACATGCCCGAGCGCTCTTCGCTGCTCACCTGACATGGTTGGCTTATTAGAAAGGGCCTGAAACAGCGCCTTAGAATTTACAGAGTGGGACCTATCCTCGGCTAAGTAGTTCGTATAGTCCTTAAGATTTGCCTCTAAGTCCATTTGCTCCATCGTAGTGAAGTACCGATGCCGCTTATCGGCCCCAAGACTTACAGCTTCACGAGACTCCATAAAGCCTTGCTTGATGGACTTAAGATCGCTATAGGTCATCCCCTTACCAGCAGAGGCTTCCGCCAAGGCTCTATCCAGTTCCTTTTCCTGGAAATAAGACTGGTGATAGGTGCATTTTTCCAGGGCTTCCCTTAAAACGATTCCTTCGTTCTGTTTTTTCTCAAACTCAGAAGGTTCTTCTCTCTCCTTCATCAAGGAACGAATCACCTCTGGAGTAAACCCATATCCCTTAGCTGTCTGCTGCCACCCTTTCTTTAACGTATCTCTGTGAAACTTCTCTTTCTTTGATCGGGTAGCAACCGCAGCGTGTTCTTTATTTTTAGATGTCTCTTCTATTCCCTGTGTTTTTAAGTGCTCCTTTAGCTGATGGCTTCTACTGGACCAATAATCGGTTAATGCATGAGGGACACCAGACACTCTAAACGAGCCATCTTTCTCGTATTCAAGGGGTAACTTACAGTCTTTTTCTAGGTTAGTGGCTAGACTTGAGCGATATACAGCCCCTGCCGCCATCTTGGAGGTGTAAAGGTGCTGAGAATCAATGCTGCCAAAGGTACCATCTTCTCTTGCCCCAATATTCATTGTTAGTGCATGGGTGTGAAGCTGCGGGTCACCGGCCCTTGAAGCTCCATGCTGAAACGTAGCAACAACTAAACCTACTCCTTCCTGCCGAGTTCCCCCATGCCCTCTACGAGTATAGGCATTATCTTCAAGGTAACTTACCGCATCTAAGACAGCCTGATGATGAGCAGCTTCTATCTTCGCTTGAATATCCTTATCAGCAACAGCCCAGACAGCAGAAACACTTTTATCTGGGCTAAACGTAATATCCCAAGCTGATCGTCGTCCTTGCTTTCCAGCGTTTTGAGTTAACTTAGTTGAACCATCCGGGGCAAATCCTTTCCAGATATGCCCCATATCCTCTTTTGTGACTTCACCTTGAAGCCCAAGTTTCTCTGCTCCCTTGCCAGCCCAGAAGCCTGACTTTTCTCGGTGATAGTAATCTTGATTGGCAAGGTCAAGGTAATAGTTTCTGTTTTTTGCCACGCTTATGGAAGCTGTCATTGGCAAGGTCCCCTTGGGGTAGTGTTTGATTCGCTTTTAATTCGTTTTTAAGGTCGCGTTACTGTCTCACTTTGAGTTTAGGCTTGTATCAAGTACTATGCTAAATTTCGCCCTATCCTTTGATGAATAAGGGATTTAAGGTTTATCCCTACCCTGTCTGTATCCTGTCTTCCTAAAGGTCTACCCAAGTCTCACGTCAATCTCTTCTACGTCTCTTTTTTGAGTTTAGTCAGAGTTGTTAAAGCCACCTTCTACCCATTGCCGAGCTTCCTGAGTTTCAACACTTGTGACATTAGCGATAATCACAGTGAGGGCATCTATAAGTCCCTCCTGCTGGAGTTTTAGCTGCCTTTCAATCCCAGAGAGCCTAGCTGTTAAGTCTTCAACCTCTTGAGCCATCTCCTGTAAGTGGCCTTCCATAGTGGCCAGGGTCATATGGTCAATCACCATATCCCGTGCCTTTTGATGAGGACTTAATCGTTCATCGCGTGCTTGATAGTAAAGACGCTTTGCTTCTTCAGGCTGGAGCCTGAAGGTAATCTTGGTAGGAATCATGTCGACAGCTCGATGTAAGAGACAACAATACTTCTCGGCGTTTTTTACCCATGAAAGGGATCGCTTTGTCGGCAGGGTAAACGCTTTATGGAGTAAGGGATTGAGGCAGGCACCGCTTAAGGTGCGTTGGGTGTGAACCTTTAGTCCTTAGTTAAAAAACTAAAAATAAGAAACGATGCTGTCAATAGCAGAGCTAAAAAAATAGCCAGCATCAACGACAAAAAAATAAAAAACCTACAGCGTGGGCGAATCTTAAGCTTTGCATTCTATAGGGAGGCGCAGCCGACCTTTAGTTTGCAACTGCTTTTGATTTACCCCACATCGATTTGGAATTCTCCAAAAACAATACTGCGCGTGAGTTGGTCACATTGTTGATAACAGGAAGTGCCCCTAAAGAGCACGGGTTATCAATACTGTTAGCAACTCGCGCACTCCTTTCGTGCGCCACCTAGTGCTCAGAGGGCAAATAAGCGACCCAGCCCCATTCTTTGCCCTGAATATCGCTGTATCCTGCATAGCCCAGATAAAAAGGGGCGACCCAGATACGGATTGAATCAAGCGGAAAATCTGTGAACTGAATTTCTTCTCTAAAGACCTCAAAGCCAGAATCCCACTCACAGATAACAATGCCCTTTGAGCCCTTGACTTTCAGCTCCCAGAATTGAAGTTGCTGAAGCTTTGGGTGATCTCGAATGACGGGGTTCGTCTGATGGCTAGCGATATAATCCATCAACCAATACGCCCCGCAGCTTTCAGCTGCATAGTAGGCCCCATCGGTTAAAAAGAATAGGGGGAACAGTTCAGCTGAATGTCGGTAGTACTGAGTTGTACCGCTAAAGTTAGCAAGTTCCTTTTCTATCTCTTGCTTTGATTTTGAGTTTGTTTTATTCATACTTTATGCTTTTAAATAAATGGGGTCTAGGTGCTTTGCACTTAGGCCCCATTTTTTGTGGTTAAATGTTGTCCCTCCTCACCGTGGTGATTTGGGTGTGCCTTACTTGCATCAATGGGATGCTATAAGGTATTTGAATCAGTATTTCCCAGTGGCGGTAATGTTAGTCTCTGAGATTTCCCATTCAATGCAGGCATATCAGGCTTTACAGCATGGGCTGAACCATTAAAAAAACGTTGCTGATGCTCTATGATTCTTTGTTCACTTTGACAGGCTTGAAGCGCTTTGAACCAGCGTCTATAGCTAGTTAGGGCTGCTCGCTCGGCACGAATAAGGGTTTGCCGCTGACGCTTAATAGCAAGCCTTATCTTTTTAAGCTTTGCCTTGGAGACCATAACAGATTGAATTTGAGCCTCAAGCTGTTCAATCTCATGGTGCTGTGTTGCTCCCTCGTGCTTAAATCGGAGGCTGATAAGCACTCGATGCAATGTTACCCCCCACGTTAAAACAATATTGACAAGAGAAGCAAAACAACTTACCGCAACGATTGACACTTGCCAGAACAACTCATCCCGTACACCAGGCGGAAGCGCTAGCATCAAACCAACACTACTGAATAGCCCATCAGCACAAAGAATAAGTACCGATAACCATATCGCCTTGTCCTTCCAACCATGAGGAAACAGATTATCGTGTAAGGAAGTATCCCCACGGACTGTATAGTTTCGAGTTGCCTTGATAAATTCACTTAGGCCAAGATTTACAGCGAGCATTGCAGCAGCACTAAAACAGAGGCCAAAGGGCACAAAGATAAGCATCTCAAAGGTCAAACGGTCAAACCTGATGCCAAGCAGTTCACACAGAGCTACAAAGTTAAGAACACCAAGCCCTGCTGAAACGATATAAAGCAAATATCGCTGCTCCTTGTTTCCATGTTGAAGAAGAAAGCGCCGCTGCCCTTCTTCAAACAACCGATAAGTTGTTTTACCAGCTCCAAAGATAAGTGCTGGAATCAGCCCTGCCATCTCCTTTTCAAGCCAGAAATTTTTAGCCTTGATGGTGCCAGATGCTTCCTGGTGCTCAGTTAACTGTTTATCTAGCTCTTGCTCCAAGGCTTTAAGCGTTTCTTTTTCTGATTCAAATATCCTCGCTGCAGGGAGAACTTCAAGTGAAAGCTGAAAAAATAGGTCTGGGAAATTGGTGTTAATCCACTCAAGATACGACGCATTGTCCATGTTCTGCAGTAATGCTCCCACATTACGCTCACCCATTAAGGAGCGGTGTAGTTCACCGCAGATATGCAAGATAAGTTTTAGTCGAAAGATAGTTTCCATGATGATTATTCTCCAAGAGTGCGAAAGAGACTTGCGATTTCTTCGTCAGTTCCAGCGAACTGAACACGGCCACTGATGGGACTAAAGCTTTTAGAAAATTCGGCTCGATGCTCAGGCGAGATGCCAACTACTGCCAGGTGAAGATTTTGTACACTACTTAAGCCTTTGGAAACAGATGCTAAAGAAGTAATAAGCTCTTCATTAGAACTACCATCGGTGACGATAATGGCGTAAATTGAGATGTCTGGGTTCTGACGAGCAAGGTCACCTGCTGCAAACATTGCAGAGCGAATCGCATCATCATCGTTAGGAAGAGTTGGCATCCCTTCGATTAGTCCCCAAAGGCTGTGCTTATCAGCACCACTTGAGTAGATGATTTGAACGCCCTGCTCAACAAAATAGTCAACGCGAACTAGGTCATTAGGATTACCAATTTCTTCAAGCTGATAGATAGCTTGTTCTGTGATGGCTCTATGGGCTTCGGTATCGATTTCTGCCGCTAAGTAGTACTGAACTGGAGGCTGCTGAATGGTTGCACTATCTAGAGCCTGCTGAAGCTCAGTGCATCCTGCTAGAATGGTGAAAAAGAAACCAAGCGAAAATAGGAGGAACTTTCGAATCATGAGATTCCCTCTGGTTAATGGGTATTGAGTTTTGGAAAGAGCTGATTGGGGAGGCTAAGGTAAGAGATTTTTTTCTCACCCAGCCTTAGGGATTAAAGGGCAGTCAGGATAAAACCATGACAAAGAGAAGGATTTTCCTGAACACCCAAAGCAAAACAGTATTTGCTCCACCAAATTAGGATGGTAATTAGCAGAGCAGCCTTAATGAGTCTGATTGCGTTAGAGATAAATTCCATTAGTCATCTCCAGGATTAACTTGCAAGTTGCTCAGGGGCTAAACAGTCGTCAAGGAGCCTTGTAATCTGCTCGTTAACAGAACCGCCTTGAAATTTAATAAGACGTACAAGTTTTCGCCCAATCAAAACGTCAGAGCTATGCCAGATAAATGGGCGAGGGTCAAATAGGATTGAGTACTCTGAGCCGTAGGTAATGATGTAGCCAATAGGAAGAAGCTCACCACGAAAGAGCGTCATCATCTGAAACTCTCTAAAAGGATCGGGGGCATCCACCTCTAATAGCCTTATGTCCTTGACGTTGGCTTTAACAGGCACTCCTATGACATAGCCATTATGTAATGCATCCATTGTGTTCACCCCAAGTGGTTTACAGTTTGACCATTGAGCAATGAGATTCTGGTGGCTTCGATTAGATGATCCACCGCCGCTTTAATTGCTGGAAAGTGTGGCACTGGGTCAATAGCTGAAACCTCCTCTATAGGAAAGGGAGCACCAGTTATTTTCTCAACCGCTTTACAGCAGGCAAGGTGTACTTGTTGACTTACGGAGTACCCCCGTTTCCACCGTTCGACCTGCTCTGGGCTACAAGCAAACATTGTCCAAAATTCAAAGTCCTTACCCTGAGCAGTTATCAGGGCTTGAAACTCAGCGGAATCCTCACCCAGGAGTATCCTTGTGACAATGCCAGCAAGTTTCGGGTCATGGGAAATATAGCCGAAGCTCTTCAGGAGCTTTAGAAGTCGCTTTACACGGTCTAGGCGAATTTGGTAATAGAGTGGTCCGTTTAGAGCACTACGGGTCTGTGCCTGCCTCTGGGCAGGCTGATGGTGTATTGAAATCATTGGTTTTAGTAAATAAGCAACTGATACTCAGGGAGGTTTAATCAGGTCTCACTGAGGTCTTAGTCATGTTTTACAAAGGTCAGCTGTACAGAAAAAGGGGGATATGAATACTGACGATTCCGCTTATTCCGTGGCTAAATATCCAGTCAGGATCAGGGATTTACCATTACTAACTAAAGCTGTAAGTTTTTACCTGACCATTCGAAAAAAGCTGACCATTCAGATAAGCCAATGGCTTCGTAATGCTGACAATTCTGAAAAAAATATTTGACTATAAAGGATTGACCTTAAGTGCAATGTCATCGGGGAATAGTTTTCCATTTGGCATCTCTCCTTGCATGACACCAGACATGATCTGAGCAACGTTACTGATATGCATTGGATCACCTTGCAGGTTTGAATCGGAAAAGCTTTGACCTGCCTGCTGGAACTGATCTCCGTATTTGTTAGCTATATCTTCAATTACACGACCCATCTCAAGCCAGTCTATTTCCTTAGCAAGAAGTGAACTATTTTCTATAGCGCCTTTAACAAAAGCAGGACCTGCTTCTCCAAAGTCACTTTCAAGTTCAGGACTGTTAATGCTGATCCATGCCCCTGCTGCCGCCATATCGATACAAGCTTCTCTTAAATTCGACTTGTCATCCCAAATTGCGTCATTTTTAGTAAATTCATCACCCATTGATGCATGGACATCATCTAAGTTACTGAGAATATGCCCAGATATTTTGATTAGATATTCCCCCATCTTTTCATAGCCTGGCGAAAGTTGGATTTGCTGATGATTACTAGGCTCACTGGTTACGGTTTGACCCGTTGCTTGAAATGCTGAACCGACATCTAAGCCGGAGCCTTCTACGGTTGGAAGGATATCTGCTCCAGCGCTCGGGTGAATTCCTATATTTTCGTTTTGTGGGGTTGCCCCGCCTGTCATTTTGCCTCTCTACAGTTCAACGCATTTCCTTGGTTATGCGCTTCAAGAGTAATGATGTGCTCCCATTTGACGAACCTTGTACAATAGAGTTGCCTTCTACTCACAGGCCCATAATGCAGGATAAGAGCAGTTTGGGAAATGTTGATGATAATGTAGCTCGATTACTTTTCGAGACAGTTATTTTTGTCGCTGAACTTGATCAGCTACCTGAAGCATTTGAGAGATATGAGTGGAATGATGCTTATACCTCACTAGAGGTTGAGGTTACTGGGTGGGGTAAGCTAGCTAATTTTATTGCTACGGGAATGAAGTCAAGAGGCTATAGTGCAGCCTATTTCCAGGGTGAGGAAGGCAAAAAATACGGTAAACTGGAAAGACTTTCCAAGCGATTTAGTCCTGCATTACTTAGACTTAAAGACATTGGTTTAGCTGTTATCCTTGACAGTAAAAAAATCAAGAAATCTGGCCCTAAGCTAACAAGATTTAGACTTGAAAATCTTCCAGGTACTGATCTTGTTGCTCCATGCTTAGAAGAATTTGATAAATGTTATAAAAGAGCAAACAAAAGTAAGCAGGAAACTGAAAAGCGACCCTCTCAAGAGATAAAACAGAATGAGGAATTAGTTGAGAAAAACGCGCATGCTTCTCAATATAAGAACATTTTCTTTGATATCCCATATCAGCAGAATTCGTTTTTCACAGGGCGAAAATCCCTGCTTGAACAGCTGCACAAGCAGCTCAATCAAGAAACAGTTACTGCGATCACCCAAGTACAAGCAATTAGTGGGTTGGGCGGAATTGGTAAAACCCAAACTGCTGTGGAATATGCCTATCGTTATAAACAACACTACAGTTACGTGTTTTGGGTTAATGCAGATACACAAAGCAATCTAACTACTGATTTTGCGAATCTGGCCAATCAATTAGTATTACCAATAGCCCAAGGAACCCAAGAGGAGAAAATTCCAGCTGTCCGGGCATGGTTAGCTCATAACAATAATTGGCTTTTGATATTCGATAATGTTGATACTCCTAGTCTGCTACCACCGATAATACCCAGTAATCCAAAAGGTAAGATACTTGTTACCTCACGAGCTAAATCTTTTGTGCAGATTGGTATCAAGAAGCCTATTGCTTTGGATGTTATGTCTACAGAAGAAGGCATAGAATTTCTGATTAATCGAACAGACTGTGAGGAGATAGATACAGAGCGAGAAGCCGCTTCTGAACTCACTCATGAGTTAGGAGGTTTACCACTAGCGTTAGAACAAGCTGGTGCTTATATCTATCACAGAGAAAAAACGGTTCAATGGTATCTAAAGCATTATCGTAAACAGGGGGTCGCTCTACTGGAGAAATATAAACCTGAGACTGGCCGATACGATAAATCTTCTGTTCTTAGAACATGGGCAATTAACTTTGAAGCTGTAGAAGCAGAAAACCCAGCCTCTACTGAGTTACTCAAATTCAGTGCTTTTCTTGCTCCAGATGATATTCCATACGACATTCTGATTAAAGGTGCCTCTCATTTAGGACAGACTCTGAGGGAATATTTACAAGCTGAAGATGACGAAGAGGCTCTAATGGCGGTTGAGGATTTAATTGATCCTTTGAGTAGATACTCGCTTGTCCGATGGGAAATTCCTCGCCGTTGCTACAGCTTACATCGCATGGTTCAAGCTGTGGTGCGTGATGGCATAGATAGAGCCACAAAAGTGCAATGGATAGAATCAGCTATGGAAGCGTTAATTGCTGCTTATCCTGGAAATGGATTCATGCATTGGGATATGTGTGCAAAGCTGCTACCTCATTGCTTTAGAACAATTGAGCAAGCTGAGCAAATAGCGATAAAATCTGAAACATTAGGACAGATACTTAGTGGAATCAGCAACTATCTTAATTCTCAAGGTCGCTATGGCGAGGCAGAGCCACTTTATCAAGAGTCCTTAGTGTTACATAAGCAGTTGTTCGGTGACTTGCATCCCACTGTAGCTACTAGCCTTTATAATCTGGCGGTGCTTTATCACAATCAAGGTCGCTACAATGAGTCAGCACCGCTGCATCAAGAAGTGTTAACGATGCGCCAACAGTTATTAGATGAGGCGCATCCCGATATAGCGAATAGTCTTAACAGTCTGGCATCACTCTACAAAGATCAAGGTTACTATAGCGAAGCAGAATCATTCTACCAAGAGGCTTTAAGATTACGTAAACAGTTGTTAGGTGACGCACATCCCAATGTAGCAAATAGCTTCAACAGTCTGGCCTCGCTGTACTACGCTCAAGGTCGTTATAGTGAGGCTGAGTCACTCTATCAAGAATCTTTAGCATTGTATAAACAGTTATTAGGTGACATACATCCCGATGTGGCGGGTGTTCTCAATAATTTAGCGTCACTTTATCATAATCAAGGTTGTTACGATAAGGCCAAGCTATTCTATCAAGAGGTTTTATCGATGCAGAAGCATTTATTAGGCGACTTGCATCCCAGTGTGGCAAATAGCCTCAGTAATCTAGCAACACTCTACCTCGCTCAAGGTTGTTATGGTAAAGCCGAACCACTTTTTCAAGAGGCCCTAACACTACGTAAACGGTTTTTGGGTGACGCGCATCCCAATGTAGCAATTACCCTTAATAATTTGGCAGCAGTCTATAAAAAGCAAGGTCGTTATAGCGAAGCAGAATCACTCTATCAAGAGGTTTTGATGCTACGTAAACAGGTATTAGGTGATGCACATCCCGATGTAGCGCATACCCTTAATAATTTGGCAACACTCCACCTCACTCAAGGTCGTTACAGCAAAGCAGAATCATTCTTGCAAGAATCTCTGATGCTAAGTAAACAGGTGTTAGATGCCACACATCCTGATGTAATAACTAGTCTCAACAATTTGGCAGCAGTCTATGAAAGACAAGATCGTTATAGCGAAGCAGAATCACTCTATCAAGAGGTTTTGATGCTACGTAAACAGGTGTTAGGTGATGCACATCCTGATGTAGCAGGTACCCTTAATAATTTGGCAGTGCTCTATCACAGCCAAGGTCGTTATAGCGAAGCAGAATCACTCTATCAAGAGGCTTTAATACTAAATAAGCAGGTGTTAGGTGATGCACATCCTGATGTGGTGACTAGTCTTGATAATTTGGCAATGCTCTATGAAAGCCAAGGTCGTTATAGCGAAGCAGAATTACTCTATCAAGAGGTTTTAATACTAAATAAGCAGGTGTTAGGTGATGCACATCCTGATGTGGTGACTAGTCTTAATAATTTGGCAATGCTCTACCATAAACAAGGTCGTTATAGCGAAGCAGAATCACTCTATCAAGAGGCTCTAGGACTATGTAAACAGGTGTTGGGTGATGCACATCCCAATGTAGCAACCTACCTTAACAATTTAGCATTACTCTGCAAAGCTCAAGGTCGTTATAGCGAAGCAGAATCACTCTATCAAGAGGTTTTGACACTGCGTAAACAGGTGTTAGGTGATTCTCATCCTGATGTAGCAACCAGCCTTAACAATTTAGCAACACTTTACTACAATCAAAGTAAATATAGTGATGCTGAACCGCTCTATCGAGATGCTTTGACACTGCGTAAACAGGTGTTAGGTGATTCTCATCCTGATGTAGCAACCAGTCTTAATAATTTAGCAGGAGTCTATAAAAAGCAAGATCGGTATAGCGATGCTAAGCCTCTTTTTCAAGAGGCTCTGGCACTATCGCAACAGCTCTTGGGGCATGAACATTCGTCAACTAAGCTTATTCAAGCTAATTTGCAAAAACTTCAAGAACAGAAAAAACTCTAGAAGAAATTCAAATCTCAGAGATATCTACCCTATCTTTTCTGGATAAGATACTTATGCTCTGTAACGTATCATTTAATCAATTTGTGAAATTAAAAGCTCTGGAATTTCCCCTCAAATATTCATTGAGTCAGAGACTTATAAAAGCTTTTTAGTTGACCTAAAATCACACATTCGATCAGTCCAAATTAGATTTCAGCTTGAAACCTCTTACTGGCAGATTGACCGTGAAATTCAATGAGACACAGGTGAAAATTTAGGACAGCAAAGTAATAGATAAACTATCCAAAGCTCTTAGCGAATTATACTTGATTCGCAAGTGGCTTAATATCAATGGTAAGTCCCACAGCATTAAGAATAGAAACTGTAGTTTCAAGGGTAGGATTACCGCTACCACTTAATAGGCGATGAAGATGCTGACGAGAGATATCTGCATCAGTAGCAACAGCTTTAACTGCACCTGTGGCATCAACGACGTTTTTAAGGGCTAATAAAAACGCCTCCATATTTCCATCTTTAATCGTTTCGTCCAAAGCTATCTTTAGGTACTGAGCAGAATACTCAGGGTCAGATAGTCTTTCTAATTGATCTTCTCGATAATCTTTAACTGGCATCTTTTAATCTCCTGCTTGCTCAAGCTTATAGTCCTTCCAAAGCATTTGCGCTGTTCTAATATCCTTTGTCTGTTTTCCCTTGGCTCCACCTGTAAGGAGCAGCACAACGTGCTTTCCGGCAAGCCCATAGTAAATCCGATAGCCTGGGCCAAAGAAAAGCCTTAATTCATATACCCCCTCACCTACTGACTTGTGATCACCAAAGTTACCTAAGCTCACTCTATCCAAGCGGACATCAACACGTACCTGAGCCTGACTATCGAGCTTAGAAAACCATTCATCAAATGGACAGACACTGCTTTCGGTAACGTACTTTTGAATTCGCCACTGATTTTGACTCACCTACCCCCCTAATTCCTATTGTGTCGCATATATGTGACACATTCAATGCCTAAAATTTAGGCAAGGCCACTTAGAGCTACAGAATAGAGAACTAATTTAGGATTTCAAGGTCAGAGATAATTACTTCCTTATCTCTGACAAAGACGCCCGACTTCTTTCGTGGCTAGAATTTCCATATTGAAGGCCAGATACCTGTGCTGCCTATTAATGCAGTAGATGAGTCAATGAGTTATAACCTAAAAGCCGAAGTTGAAGCTCTGAAGCAACAAGTTCAACGCTTAATTCAAAACCAGCAGTCTCTAGGGTTGCCAACTTCTCCCTGGGTTTCTCCTCAGCAAGCTGCTAATCTCCTCTGCACCAGTCGCACTAGGGTCAACAGTGAGATTGATAAAGCTGAATATGCCCGTATTCATAAAATCAAATATGATCTCTCCTGGGGTACTCATTATCGAAAAAATGGTGCCCACTGGCAGATTAACCCACTAGAGTTTGAAAAGATTATCTTTCAACCTCCAGAACTGCGTCCCTATATTGAATTACCCAATTGATTAGCTCTAGCCCAGATACTCTCATGCTGGAGTTGATCGATTGCTGCATGGTAGGTCTCTGAATGGACAGCGATACTGTGTCCCATCCAGCGGGCTGCAATACTATCAGGAATTCCCATGATTGCTGAACGAATTGCCCAGGCGTGACGCAAAGCATATGGTGTATGCGGAATCTTTTTAACCTTTTGTTGGCATAGATTCTGGCTAATGCGTTCACCTAGCTCCTGATTATTACGGCCTTCGATTCTGATTTTAGGTAAGACAACATTTTTTAGCTCAAATTGGTGACGCCATTGATCCGGCAGTGGCCAAACATCCCTACCCCCTGTCTTGGAGTCATCCATGATAGAGATTTTTCCTGTCTTGGAACCAATGCCTTTATGGTCAACAATGCGGAACACTTCATGGGGCCTAAGGCCATAGGTGGCAAGCATTCCATAGACCCAACGCCAACCAGGAGACTTCAAAGACTCCCAGATTTGTTCTATTTCCTTGTCAGATGGCACGTTAGCACTTCTGACAGGTTTTGGCTTGTATCGTCCCCTCAGATCGCTTAAGTCTACTTTCAAGCCACTGTGTTTACCCAACGCTTGATAAACCATGCAATCGTTTTTGCGCCCCCAACTGTCTGCTGGATGACGCGATAGAACCAATGATCTGATTAACTCCTCAGTAAGTGGCTTATTGGGTAGCGCAGCTAGAGGTTCACGATAGTTAGCATCATAGGACTGAGGCTTGATGGTGCCCTGTTTTTCCTCACCGAATCGACGACCAGCAACGGCAGCTGAGTTACTAATGACAGTTCCATCATCTTCCCAGTCGGCCCAGTTCCATTGTTTGAGCATCAAATCTGACTCAGCTTTTTGTGCTCGTGCCAAAGCAACTTTTACCCCTTCAGGATTAGCAACGATGCCGAGCTGAAGCCATCGCTGTTTATTACCAGAGCCTTCCCCTTTCTTTTTGGGGAGTGAGCCTCTAAGTGATAGCTTTTCACCTCGTCGCCAGATCTTGACTTTCCTCAGTACAAGATTTGCCTTCTCAATAGCTGCATCAACTTTCTCAAAGTTCAAACTGTCCACCTCCCCGAAGTGTCTGTAGTTTGGCTTTACGTACATTTTGATTCCATAGAGCTGGAAGCTACTTGTAAGCCTTGATATACAAGACTTATGGGAGTTTTCCCGAGTGTGTGGCTCAGCTCTGAGGATATCTAAATCTACACCATTCGAGGACTAGCCTTGGACTAATTTTGGACTAATTTTGACGTCGAATATGGCAATTTTGCTGTCTAAAACTGCTTTCTCTGCAAAGCAGCTTGACCACTGTAAGTATTGCTGTAACGCTTGTTTCTAAACGGAGAGGGGGGGATTCGAACCCCCGATGAACCTAAGCCCATAATAGATTTCGAGTCTACCGCATTCAACCACTCTGCCACCTCTCCAGGGACCTATTCAATTAGGTTCGCCCATATTTTGAGCTTGTTTATTCTACACCGAGGCGAACATTCCAGACCTAGACTTCCTGATTTCGACGAGCTAGCCAAACGGTAATGCTACCGTAGAGGCCATAGGCTAATACTACGAGCCAAACAGATATATTTCCGATAGTGACTTGGTTTCCTGGCAATTGGTTAAAGAACGTCACTAAGGTAATTAAAAGCTGTAATGGTATAGCCAAGAGCCATGCGATCGCACCCCCCACTAAAGGCCAAATCAAACTAACCATTGCACTGATAAATCCACCTAAGCTAATGACTGTGACCAGTGGCGTAGCAAAAATATTTAAAACAATGCTGTAGGACGGAACAGTGCCAAAGTGATAGAGCTGTAGCGGTAACGTCCAAATATAAGCTGCGATGGGAACCGCTAGGAGAGTTGAGATCGCGCTGGGCAACCAATCCAAACGTTTGGCTAGGGCAGTAGCCATGACTATTAAACCAAGGGTAGCCATCACACTTAGCTGAAAGCCGATATCCCATATCCAGCGAGGGTTCCAAACCAATAATAAAAAAACAGCTACCCCTAAACAAGCCAAAGGTTTGACCTTGCGTTCTAACGCTAACCCCAGCATGGCCCCAAGACCCATAATGGCCGCGCGCATTACGCTGGCCTGTAAGCCGGTCAGGCCTACATAAATAAACAGAGCAATGCTACCGCCGATTGCTTGAGTGCGGTTCGAGTATCTTTTTAATAACGTCAATACCATCCCCAGGACTAGTGCCACATGAAAGCCAGAGGCTGCCAGAGTATGAGCTAAACCTGCTGTGATAAACGCATCTCGAATATCGTAGGGTAAATCAACAGCCCTACGGCCCAACACCATGGCACTGACTAAATGACCTTTAGTGTCACCAAGCCAGCGAGCTTGAGCATTAGCAATCCGCCGCCGTACCTGCCAGAGCCCATGTTGAGACTGTTCTGGGTTGGCTAAGTCATCAATATAGTTAGCACTCAGTCCAGCAAAACTACCCTGTCTGGCTAAATAGGCTTTGAAATCAAACTCTTCTGTGGAACTGGGTGCATATAGCCGACCGGTTGCTTTAATGGCTTGACCTGGATATAGATTGGCGCTGCGCTCAGGTAGAGCCGTGACATATAGTTTGCCGCTAGCAGGCTGTCGACTAATATAGTCTGCCTGCTCAGAACGGTTTTGGACTCCATGGGGTTTGAGCCAAAACTTGTGTTTACCGTTACGGTTGAGCTGGGGGAGTGATGTGACTTCTCCATAGACGCTATAGGTGCCAGGGGCATAGCGGCTGATATCGTCAATTTCAGGTTGTGGAATGCGCCATAGGCAGTAAATGGCTCCGATCAGACCGATGATTCCGGCAAATAGCCACTGACGCCCTGTGGGGCCTAATCGCCATTGTTTTGGTAGCCAAATGCTTAGGACTAAACTAAGCATTAAAAGACCGTAGCCTGCAATAGGCTGGTTGGATTGACTAACAGCGATACCTGTGGAGAGCAGACCTAAAATGTAGCTTAGGCAGATAACAATGAATCCCCAGGGTGTCATGGTAGTTGAGTAAGAGACAACGTAAAAAGCGCTGCCTCAACTCGTTAGAAGCAGCGCCTTGGGTTATCGTTCCCCAGCTATTGGCAGGAGTAAGGTCTTTGGATGTGGGTTAGATGGACAACCCCAGCTTTAATCCTAAAGCGGCGTGGACGACCATAAGGGCTACAGCGGCTGTACCGATATAAGCATGGGCATTTCTGAGAGAATCTTGACCGCCACCAAACTTACTCATGGAAATGGCACCGTTGAGACCGAGCAATCCAAGCACCGCTGACCCTGTCCAGAAATGTGGGCTTTCTAGAATAGGCTGGCCTTGCATAACTAGGGATAGAAGCCCCCCGGTATAACCCATCCCAATAAATGTAGTCATCCACAGAGCTACTTTTTTATGGAATTTGCGTACAGGCATAGAACCCATGGTGGCGTCTGGCGCACCGGTACGAATTTTCCAGCCTGCAATGGCGGCACTGCTGCCCATGGCAAAGACAACAATAGCCATCATGGCGGGATGACCCCAGTGGGTAATGGATTCTGGTAAGCCAAACTGGGCAAACCAGGCGGCAATCGGTTCTAAATATGCTCTTAAGCTAGACGCCATAATCAAATATTCCTAACGCGTTTGTTATCTGCCCTTATTTTAGGCAGGTACGGCGTTTTCTTTATGGCTTGTTGCCTGTGAATTTTCCCTATTGTCATCATTTAATAGGGGAAAGCCGAGTTTCTCGCGTTGTTCATAGTAAAGCTGAGCAACTTTACGGGCAAGTGAACGGACCTGACGGATATAACGGGTGCGCTCGGTGACTGAGATGACGCCACGGGCATCTAATAAGTTGAAAGTATGGGAGCACTTGAGGACAAAGTCATAAGCGGGCAGTACAAGTTCTCGCTCCATCAGCTGCTCGGCTTCTTGCTGATATAGGTTGAACAGGTTCAACAATAGCTCTGGACTTGAGGCTTCAAAGTTATAGGTGGAGCATTCAATTTCACCTTGCATGTGAACATCGCCATAGGTGACGGTATCGCTCCATTGGATTTTTGCGATCGCATCCACCTCTTGCAGGTACATCGTCAATCGCTCTAGACCATAGGTAATCTCAATGGACACCGGTTTACAATCCAGACCACCACACTGCTGGAAATACGTAAACTGAGTTACCTCCATACCATCTAACCAAACCTCCCAGCCAACGCCCCAAGCACCAACCGCAGCATCTTCCCAATTATCCTCCACAAATCGAATATCATGATCCTCCGGTTTGATACCCAATGCCCGTAGGGATTCTAGATACAGATCCTGAATGTTGCCAGGAGAGGGTTTGATCAGTACCTGGTACTGATAGTAATGCTGATAACGATTTGGATTTTCCCCGTAGCGACCATCAGCTGGGCGACGACAAGGCTCAACATAAGCGACAGACCAAGGCTCTGGGCCAATAGCCCTCAAAAACGTGTGAGGGCTTTTAGTCCCTGCCCCCTTTTCAGTGTCATAGGGCTGAACAATCAAACATCCCTGCGCCGACCAAAACTCATGCAGCGTAGCAATGACAGACTGAAAATTCACCGCGCTTTCCTCGAATCATATATATGTCCGTCACATTCTCCTCTGAAGTGAGGAAAAAACCTAGTACCTATCGCAAAATCAGTTGATCAGTAGTTTTACCAGTCCGTAAGACCCGTTCACATCTATAGAACTGGCCATTAACCAGCTCCTAAAACTCAATTCTGACGTCCGAAGAATTTGTATAAAAGGAGACGAAAAAATGTAGCGCTCGCCGTAGAAAATTGATTCAAAATAGCTGAACGCCTTGCAGAACAAGGGAAATAGCTCAAAAAAATAAATTCACCCAAGGTGTTGACTTAGGTTTATCAGGTCGCTATATTAGTAAAGCGCTTGAGACGGGAGCGGCGAACACCGTGACCGAATCGAGTTAGAACCTAGACAAATCAATAGTTTGAGATTCTAACAAAATCCTGTTTAATTTCTTTAGTTTGAAATTGGTTAGACCTTATCACGAGGTTGAGGCCGATGTCAAACGACCGGATACTTAGATAACACT
>NZ_JASATU010000042.1:0-63500 GCF_032906605.1 Leptothoe sp. LEGE 181152 | reverse complement strand
GTAGTGTGGGGATCATCAGCACACCAAACCAACCTACATAGAGGCGGTTCTCAGTGCTAGTAACCCACTCACAAAACTGATCCCACAGATTAGCGCTAGAGCGCTGCTGTAGAGTAGTTGTCATGATAAATTATTGCGTTTTGAAGGTACGGATATGTATGGCTCACAAGGGATAAATAAGATTCCTTGCTTGCTTGTATACAAATGTAACGCATGTTTTTAATTTTCGCAATACACCTTAACAGTTGCTTTCGTTTTCACGTTGCCCTTGTCTGAGGTCACGAATATCAGGCAGGGCTAGAGGTTTGACCGAAGGCCAATGCTGGCTATCAAGACAGTCAAACACTTCAATCATGAGAAGTGTTATGGAGGCTCTCATGATTACGGCTCAGCTATGTCCAGTTCCAAAGCTATAACGTCAACGCTTAGAACTCAAAATAGATATAAGGAACGACCTGATCAGGGGCTAGCAACCAAGCCAAGTAAAACCCTGCTGGAATTAACATGAGTTTAAGGGGCCAGCTGATCTGTAGTTTAAGCCGATATTTAAAGCCGTGAAGCAAGGCCATGATACCGGCCACACCAAGCAGAATTAGAATCACCCCACCCCGGCTGAAACCTAGGGATTCTAAGTAGACTTTTTGGGCAAACTGGACATCGCCAGCTTGACTCAGAAAGCGATTGGCCACCAGTCCGACATCCGCCAGATTTGGCAGACGGAAGGGTACCCAGCTCAAAAATACGAACAATTGAGTCATGGCCCAAGCTGCCATCACACCCAGCCAGCTACCCCAAAATGCTTTCAGCCTCGGACGCGTATCCGCCAATGTTTGATTAAGTCGATGAATCACCAGGGCCATGCCGTGAAGCCCCCCCCAAACCAAAAAGCCCCACTGATCACCGTGCCAAATACCAGCCACCAGCATCACAAACAACAGATTCAGGCAGGTTCTCATTAACCCTTTCCGGGAGCCCCCCAGGGGGAAGTAAAGATAGTTACGTAGCCAGTCGCCCAGGGTAATGTGCCAACGCCGCCAAAATTCAGCAATGCTGGTGGTGAAGTAAGGGAAGTCAAAGTTTTGCGGTAGCTGAATGCCAAATAACAGTGCGCTGCCTCGGGCAATATCAACATAACCACTAAAGTCGAGATAAAGCTGTAGACCATAGGCAAAAATCGCTAGCCAGATATCTCCACTACCGGCTCGTTCTAGATTGTCAAAACTTAGGTTGACTAAAAGGCCAATGCGGTCAGCCAGCAGCATTTTTTTTGCCGCACCTGAAGCAATCAGCCAACCTGCTTCTACCCCTTGCTCCAGGTTAGGTAAACGGGGCTGTTTTAGTTGGCTAATGTAGCCCTGAAATCGAGTAATTGGGCCAGCAATCAGCTTTGGGAAAAACAGTTTGTAGGAAGCAAACTCAATGAAGTGACTGGCTGCAGGAGCACCACGGTAGATATCTACCAGATAAGCAATGGACTCAAAACAAAAGAAACTCAAACCCAGGGGCATCAACAGCTGCAAACTGGGGTTGCTAGTTGCCACCATCGGGAAAAAATATTTAAACCCCAGCAAAAGCAATACATTCAGACTAATGCCAACCCACAGCAATATCAATCGTTTGCGGTCCCAGTCCTGTTGAGCAAAGTGCCACTCTTCATTGGGAATGCGCCAATCGAGGGGGGCACTGAGACGCCGACCAATCAGATAGTTGGTCAATACCAGCCCTAGCAGCAGCGGCACATATTGGACTTGCAGTGAGGAATAAAATATCAAGCTAGCCAGCAGCAGCAGCCATAGCTTGAGGCCACGACCAGGCAACAACCAGTAAATCAAACTAGTGCCAAGGATCAGTAAACCGTAGGTAATAGATGGCAGGGTCATCGTGGCAAGGAGGGATTGATTAGTAGAGCGTTACTCAGCTTCAGCAGGCAACTTCAGCTTCAGCCAGGGAATCATGGGATCTTGGGCTATGCGGTTGGAGAGCTGATAGGCACCAAAGCGGTTTAAATGGCTAGGGTCAGAAAAATAGTCATAGCGCTGAGGCCATAGCTGGCCTAGATCGCGATATAGCAATCCTGATTCTTGGGCGGCAATCTGCAGCATGTAGCGTTGAAAGCGGCCTTCCACTTCTAAACGAGCAGGATCAAGATACTCGTCCGTCAAGGGTGTGTTGACAAAGACAATATCCACCCCCTTGGACCGGGTGTATGCAACGAGCTGTCGCAGGGCATTCACCTGGGGACCTTCCATTTGAAAAGCCTTGTAGTCACCATCGTAGGTACCTGCCACCCGTGGATGAGCTAAATAGTAGGTGGCCGGATTAAACTGAATGGCTAAAGGCAAAAAGCCGTCCACATCAATTAAGTCGGTCTCAGTTGGGTTAACGGCAGCCGGTTGTCCTAGGTTCTTAGGGTTGATTTGATTAACGCCAGCAATCTTTTGCAACTGAGTACGTTCTCCGTAGGCCGAAGATATGCGGCCCAGGGCATCGCTTAATTGCTCATCGGTGCGGGCATAAAAGCGGTTTAGACGCTGTGCGGGATTGAGGCTTGGACCAGCGGCTTCACCATTATTTTCAGGAAACAACTCACCAGCGATCAGCTGCTGATATCCTTCTGAAGTTGCGATCGCATTAAATGTCACATCCACCCGTGAGCTATTAAACGCTCGTGCTCCATCGGCCCAAATAATTAGCTTTGGTAGGGGATAGTTGGACAGCAACTGCCGGATCACTAAATCAGCAATCTGAGCCGTGGCCCCATTCACTCCAAAGTTAAATATGCTGACATCGTCATGGCCCAGGGTCCCTAAGGCGCGCTTCAACGCTGACGGATCCACCCCTCGCAGGGCACGGGAGCTACCAAAAATCAGTACATCCGGCGGCCCTTCTTTAGCCACACGCCAGTCATATAGGGCTAACTTTTCATTTAGCTGTTGGCTCGTAAATGAAGGAAAGGGAGACGATTCCAGGACTTCAGTCATGGAAACCGTCGTTTGGAGAGGGCTACCTAACAAGTCGCTATCATTGATGGCCGAACTGGCAAATCCTGGCAGCTCATCGTCCAAACTGATCGAGGCATCGCCATCCTTTTGACCCCAATTCAGCTGAGCCAGTTCTTCCTCAAAAGTGGAGAGCGGCTTCCGTTCAGGCATTTTTGCCGTCGTCGTTTGCTGGGCTTGGAGGGCTAGCGACCGCGCCTTAAATAACTGACCGGCGATCCAATCTGCTTGAAATGCCAGCAATAATCCCAATGTGGCCCAGGCTAGGGCAATGCCTCGTCTGCTGGGTAAGTGCGCGCCGACCAACGGTTCTTCAGGATTATTGGCAGCGGAGGCAAACAATTGAGTTTTAATCAGTAGCGATCGCAGGTGCTCAAGGGTGCGATTGGGCCAATTTTGCTCCGCAGCATCCCCATCCGCCGTCTCATCCTGCTGAATTAGATCTCCTAAATATGCATCAGAAGCGGCAAATTCGGGAACCGCTTCTGGCACCAAACGCTTCTTGGGCTGACGATCAAATCCATAGTTCCAATCTGGGCGCTTTTGCCCCGCGCGGCGACCATAGATGCGGATACCCACCAGTCCTTTAATTGGATGCTGACGGAGATACTGCTTGAGTTGGGGCACCACCTGACGCTGCAACGGACATGTGGGCGCATCGATCATAATGTGTAGCCGTCGTTCCCGTCGCAGCAACTGCACTCGGATGCCGCCCGTCGATAGCTGTTCGTCTAAATCGGGATTGAGCTGTTTGGTCAGACAGTAGGCAATGGCTGGTAAGTCACCTTGTCGCGCTAGCTCCTGAGTGGAAACAGCCAGATCTGCATGTTCGCTGGCTGGCAAGTCCAGGCACTTAAGCCATACTGGATTCACACTGTCCAGACTTGGTCCATAAACGATGGCCCGACCGACTCCCTGGGGAGCAAGCTGCTCCAACAGAGGTGCGATCGCATCCATAATCTCCGTTTCAGAGCCCTCTTCAGAGGAGGAAGCCTCTCCACTGCTGGCAACGGTTTGCCCCACTGCCAACGGTTGACACACCAGATGCAGCGTAGAATCCTTAACCTCGGGCAGCACACTCACATCCAGGGGAGCCAGCGCCTGATTTAGCAGGCGAGTAATGGATTCCGTATCACCCCAGCGACTCCATTCCTTTAGAATTTCCTCATCCGGCGTCAGATCCACCCGCAGTCGCCAGTCGGGGGTATCTTCCCCCAACACCTGCACCGAAATCACAGCATCCTGAAACTGGGTCAGTTTTAGATCCCGTAACCGCTGGGCCGTAGGTTCAGCAATCATGGCCGGGTCAGGACTGTAGGCGGCTCGACACAAAATCCACAGCCGGTTGATTAAATCTCGGCGGGGGTCAGCGGCCACCGCATGGGCCGTAATCACACCCTGGGCCCGTTTCGCCTTACCGGGTAAAGCATTAACCACCACATCTACCCCTACATCCAGGGCGCTCAGGGTTTGACTAAGGTAGCGTGCGATCGCATCCGGATCACCCTTACGGGCCAGGCTAGCATTGGAAAGTACAATGGCGGAGGTGGCGTCATCCAAGTACCCAATACCCGAAGTTAGATGGGCGGTTGAGCGCTTCATTTCCTCAAGATCAGCACTGGTTTCCACCAGCTGCTCTAAATGGCGCTCTAGACGATTTAGATAAATGGGTGTTGACCAATCGGGTTTTTGTTCTTCAGAACGGCCACTATAAAAATAGAGTTGGTAAATTTGAGGGAAATCTTTGAGTAGCTCGGCTTTACGGTCTGGATCGAGTAGCGATCGCACCAGTCGCAATAGAACATACTCTCGATCTAGGCCTTTAGCAGATTGGGCATAAACATGCAGGATATTGCCCCTCAGCTTCATCTTCAAGCTACAGTCAGAATTATTGACCACATCTTCAAGCCAGGGCAGTAACACCGTGGGGTCCAATGTTGGTGGTTGATCAGATTTTACGTGACTGAACATAGCCCCTTAGATCCCCTAACAGCTCGACGACCAAAACGCTTCGACCGCAAAAATGTAATTTCCCAAGCAGGTTTAGTCAAGTAGCAACTCCAAGTTGCACCTTAGGGATAGCACAGATACGGGAAAAACTAACCTCATGAATCCAGTCTTTCGTAACTCCCATCGGGCCAACCCTCGTTCTCCGTCAAAGTCGTCCATAGACACATACGCTACGAACAGTAACTTTGAACTATGGGTCTTGATACAGTTCGCAATATTACAAGCAGAACAGCATCTAGAATTAGCAGCACCTGCTAGGTTGTAGATAGGCCTTTCCCTAAGGAAAGATTTAGATAAACCGCTAACACCCATGTGCCAGCATCGGCCATCTTATTCCCTAAAGTTGCTATACGTTTACTACGAGCCTCTTACTTATGCAACCTTTTCGTGAAAAATACACGCCAAAAACAGTCACCCCCCTGCCGTTGCCGTTGGTTAGTAATCCTCAAATTGCCCTAGCTCTGGCGACTTTACCCTTTTTAGCCTTCCTGATCATGGGCCGCACGTTAACCTACTGGCTCATGCAGTTTGGGATGGCCAGTGAAGAGATATTTCGCGGCATTCAGCTACCGGTACTAGATGCCGACCCCCACAGACCTTTATAAACATTTTGTCGATCATCCGAGCAGAAGATGCTTTGGAACGTCCGAAAGCCTCTACAATTTTCTCGGAGATGTGACCATGGGTTATCTCTGTCTCTCAGCCGTTACCGCAGACGTTGAATGAGTCCAACTGTTTCCTACCAAGATGATATGGCCCTTCAGAAATCCGAGAGCCTTTCTGTTCTAGAAGAGGCATCCGAAGCGTTTCTAAGGCACCGACTAACCACGGTTGAAAGCATCTGGGAATCAGTATTAGAGGCTGAATGCGGTGCAGACCTGGTCAGTTTACTCAAACATATTCGCCGCATGTGTACTCCAGATGGTCAGGCTGATCCGGCCCTGGATAATGCCAATGCTCTACAGCTGATCGAACAGCTAAGCCTGGAAGACGCTATTCGTATGGCTCGGGCCTTTGCTCTTTACTTCCAGCTGATCAACATTGTTGAGCAACACTATGAACAGCAGGATCAGCGGAAGCATTACCGGACCTTTGTAGATGGCATCGGTAATGGTTCCAGCCGTAATTCCCAAAATCCTACTGAAAACAACGATACGTTCTTACAAAACTTAGTCAGTACCGACATCGGCAAAGGTGCCCCAAAGCAGCAAGGCACAGGCACGTTTCACTGGCTGTTTCCTCTTCTTAACCAGCTAAATGTTCCCCCTAGACATATTCAACAACTGATCAATCAGTTGGATGTGCGTTTGGTATTTACGGCTCACCCCACTGAAATTGTTCGTCATACCATTCGTGATAAACAGCGGCGTATTTCAAATATATTCCGCCGTTTGGATTTGGCTGAAGAACAGGCTGGCATCCGTGAACAAACATCATCCTGGGAAATAACTCAGCTACAGGAAGAACTGACGGAAGAGATTCGACTGTGGTGGCGAACAGATGAATTGCACCAGTTTAAGCCATCGGTTTTAGACGAAGTGGACTTCACCCTGCACTACTTTGATGTTGTGCTGTTTGATGCCATCCCTGAACTATACCAGCGGTTTAATCGAGCCCTAACCAAGACATTTCCAGGCCTGAAACCGCCACGCCATCGGTTCTGTCGCTTTGGCTCCTGGGTAGGTAGCGATCGCGATGGCAACCCCTCAGTCACCCCCCAAGTCACCTGGAAAACAGCCTGTTACCAACGCAACTTAGTGTTGGATAAATACATGGCGTCCATCCAAAAACTTACAGGTTTACTAAGCCCATCACTCCATTGGAGCGAAGTATTGCCCGACCTGCTGGAGTCCTTAGAGCAGGATCGCTTGCAAATGCCCGATGTCTATGAGGAATTTGCAATTCGCTATCGCCAGGAGCCCTATCGACTCAAGCTGGCCTACGTTGAAAAACGCTTAGCAAACACCCATGTACGTAGCAAAAAGCTCTACAACGGCGATTATCTACAGGAAGAAGACGTAGTTGTTTCTCCAGGCACCTTATATGAATCTGGAGAAGCATTTTTAGCAGAGCTGAAACTCATCCATAAGAGCTTGAAAGATACGGGTCTCGTATGTCGAGAATTGGATATGTTACTGAGTCAGGTGGAAATCTACGGCTTCAGTTTGGCTCAACTGGATATGCGCCAAGAAAGCACCCGCCACTCGGACACAATTCACGAAATTACCGAGTACTTGCAACTGCCCAAGCTCTACAATGACCTTTCTGAAACTGAAAAAGTTGAGTGGTTGACCGCAGAACTCAGTACGCGACGTCCACTAATCCCCACCGAGCTGCCAATTTCAGAAAAGGCAAGAGAAACCATTGCCACCTTCCATATGGTGCGCAAACTACACCAGGAGTTTGGCCAGGACATCTGTCGCAGCTACGTGATTAGCATGAGCGACCATGCCAGCGATATTTTAGAAGTCTTGCTACTCGGTAAAGAAGCAGGACTATACGACCCAGCCACCGGTGTCGGCAATCTGCACATTGTTCCATTATTTGAGACCGTAGCCGACCTGCGCCGTTCCACAGCGGTTATGGAAGAGCTGTTTGAACTTCCCCTGTACCTATCGATGTTGCAAGGAGGCTACACAGCAGACAACTCCTCAGAAGTGGCTTTGCAAGAAGTCATGCTGGGCTATTCTGACAGCAATAAAGACTCTGGTTTCCTCAGTAGCAATTGGGAAATCCATAAAGCGCAACAGTCTTTGCAGAAAGTTACTGAGAAGTACGGGGTTTCCCTCAGAATTTTCCACGGTCGCGGTGGCTCAGTGGGCCGTGGTGGCGGCCCGGCCTATGAAGCAATTTTGGCTCAGCCTGGTCGTAGTATTAATGGCCGTATCAAAATTACAGAGCAAGGAGAGGTTTTAGCGTCGAAATATAACCTTAAGGATTTAGCCCTGTATAATTTGGAAACAGTCACTACTGCTGTGGTGCAGGCCAGTCTGTTGAGCAATAGCTTCGATGAAATTGCCCCTTGGCAAGAAATTATGGAAAAGCTGGCCGTACGCTCCAGACAGCACTATCGCGCCCTGATCTACGAAGATGCTGAGCTGGTGGAATTTTTCCACCATGTCACCCCGATTCAAGAAATTAGCCAGTTGCAAATTAGTTCTCGTCCATCTCGTCGTGGCGGCAAGAAGGATTTACCCAGTCTACGGGCGATTCCTTGGGTATTTAGTTGGACCCAGGCTCGCTTCCTATTGCCCTCCTGGTATGGCGTTGGCACAGCTCTAGAGGAGTTCATTGGCGAGGCTCCCGAAGAGAATATCAAACTGTTGCGCTCGTTCTACACCAAATGGCCTTTCTTTAAAATGGCTATTTCCAAGGTGGAAATGACCTTGGCCAAGGTGGACCTACAAATTGCCCAGCATTATGTCAATGAACTGGGCGCAGGGGAACGGCAAGATAGCTTCCAAGCAGTATTTGATCAGATTGCTCAAGAATTTTATCTGACCACCCAAATGGTCTTACAGGTCACTGATAATCAGGCTTTGTTAGACGGCGATCCTAACCTACAGCGTTCAGTCCAGCTGCGCAACGGCACGATTGTCCCACTCGGTTTCTTACAGGTTTCACTTCTGAAGCGTTTGCGACAGCATCGTGACGCTGCGGCTCTGGCAACCGGTGTCATTCAGTCACGCTACAGCCGAGGTGAACTGCTACGTGGAGCAATGTTAACCATTAATGGCATCGCTGCTGGCATGCGGAATACGGGCTAAGTCAAAAAAACCTTTGACATTTTCCCAACAACGGGTTAACTTTGTGGCGCTCTCATATTTTGTCTGTAGGCATAATCCTGCTAATTACAGGTTAGACCCTGTTTTGGGCTAACCAGGCGCAGTCTTCAAAAAACAGTCTTCAGAAATTGTTAGGGACATTGTTTAAGGAGTGAGTAACGATGATCAGCCTGCTTAAAACTATGCTGGGGCGTTTGGGTTTAGCTACTGTGGTCACAGCAGCACTGTTGGCTGCGTTGGATGTAAAACCGGTTCAGGCCCAAGCAGCCTACGGTAGCTACGTGGGTGCTGGTGGTACCCTAGGCTTAAACGATGATGACGACGGCGATGGTGATGGCTTGGGGCTGGTTATTTCGGGGCGCTATAAGCTGTTAGCAGTTCCGATTTCTCTTCGAGCTCAAGCGTTTTTGCTAAATGGCGATCTGGCACTGGTGCCAACGGTGTCCTACGACTTTCCAGTGAGTTTTCAAACCGATGTATATTTGGGCGCAGGGGTATCCATACCCACTGGCGATGATGCCTCGCCGGTAGGAGATGAAACAGCCTTTGTGTTGCAGCCGGGTATAGACTTTGCAGTGCCTGGCAGTAATCTTGTTGTCTTTGGTAACGCGATTTTCGCCTTTGATGCCTTTGATGATGGCGGTGGCACAGCTACAGCCGTTCAAGCTGGTGTGGGTTGGAATTTTGGCAACTAGCAGCTATCGAAGTATAGCTAAGCGCCTGGTACTTCGTTAGATATCTGAAGGCAGGGAGGAATACCCAATAGCGAGCAGCGTGCTGTGTAGGCAAAGCTGCTCGTTGTTGTTTAGAGACATTTTTTCGTAGAACGCATGTATTAAAATACGATTCTCAAGCTAGGATGGGCAGTGGCCACCCACGTCAATCCTGGCATGAACAACGAAACGCCTTTAGGTTCAGTTATTCAAGGCTCCCTGAGTCAGGGGCTGGAAGTGCGTCTCCATGCTGATGTGAGTGTGGAGGATATGCGGGTGGGCAAGTTTTTAGTGGTGCAGGGGGTGCGATCTCGATTTTTCTGCATGCTCACTGACGTCTCCCTGGGCACCGCCAGTCAACGCATCCTGGCCAATCCCCCCCACCCTACCGAACTGTTCCTACAAGAAGTCCTCGCAGGTGGCGGCACCTACGGCACCATTGACCTGGCCCCCATGTTGATGTTCACTCCAGAAGACGATGGAGATACGGTGGACAACACCCAACTGTTGCCCGTTAAAACCATTCCAGGGCACTTTAGCCAGGCTTACGATGCCAGCGAACGAGACTTTCGCTCTGTCTTTGGTTGGGAAGATGATCCCCATCGACGCAATTTTGCCATTGGTCAACCCATCGACATGGATGTCCCCATCTGTATCGATCTAAATCGCTTTGTAGAGCGCAGTAACGGCATTTTTGGTAAATCAGGTACTGGCAAGTCTTTTCTCACCCGACTATTGCTCTCAGGCATTATCAAACAGCGCGCTGCTGTCAATCTCATTTTTGATATGCACTCGGAATATGGCTGGGAAGCTGTTAGTGAGGGGGCTAACTTCAGCACCGTCAAGGGGCTGCGCCAGTTGTTTCCAGGTCATGTGCAAATCTTTACTCTAGACCCAGAAGCAACCAAACGCCGCGGCGTGCGCGATGCCCAGGAGCTATACATCAGCTTTGACCAGATTGATGTGGAAGATTTAGCTCTAATTGGCCGTGAGCTGAATCTATCGGAAGCTAGTTTAGAAAATGCCATCATTCTGCGCAATGAATTTGGCAAGTCTTGGATTAACCGCTTACTCACCATGAGTAACGAAGAGATTCAGGAATTTTGCGAAGTCAAAATGGGTAGCAAATCATCAATCATGGCGCTACAGCGAAAGCTGACACGGCTGACCGAGCTGAAATATATCCGCAACACCTGCCCCCACAACTATGTAAAACAGATTTTGGATACCCTGGATGCTGGCAAACACGTGGTTGTAGAGTTTGGCTCCCAGTCCAATATGCTCTCTTACATGTTGGCCACTAATGTGATTGCTCGCCGCATTCACGCTAGCTACGTGCGCAAAGCCGAGCGCTTTTTACAAACTAAAAACCCCAGCGATCGCCCCACTCAGTTGGTTATCACCATTGAAGAAGCCCATCGCTTCCTCGACCCAGCCACTGCTAAACAAACTATCTTTGGCACCATTGCCCGAGAGATGAGGAAGTACTTTGTCACTTTGTTAGTGGTCGATCAGCGTCCGTCTGGCATCGACAACGAGGTAATGTCACAAATTGGTACTCGCATCACCGCACTGCTCAACGATGAGAAAGACATTGACGCCATTTTTACCGGTGTTTCCGGTGGTCAGAATCTCCGATCAGTGCTGGCCAAACTCGACTCTAAACAGCAAGCTCTCCTATTAGGTCATGCCGTTCCCATGCCCGTGGTAGTCAGGACACGCCCCTATGATGCCAGTTTCTATGCTGAGATCGGTGCCACGGCCTGGGATGAACTGCCTGATGAGCAAGTCTTTAAAGCTGCTGAAATGGCCAGGGCCGATTTGGGATTTTAGCGTGCAGCGATCGCAACCATAGAAAAATCAACTTTTTATCCATAGACTTTTACCGATCTGTCCAAGTGTTCGGCCAAAAGCATTGGTTTAATTGACTTTAAAAATACCCGACTAAAATAGTCGGGATTGTTTGACGCTGTTTTCAGCACCGTGATACTTTCAAATTAATCTGTCATACATCAATAAGTCCCATGACCCAGGCCATCGACCGTCCACTCACTCAGACACTCCAATCCGCCACATTTACCAATCTCAAGTGCAAAGAGTGCGGTACCACCTATGAGCCCGCAGCTAAGCACGTATGTGAAGAGTGCTTTGGCCCCTTGGAAGTCACCTACGACTACGATGCAATTCGTCGTCAGGTCAGTCGCGAAAGTATTGCAGCAGGTCCTAACTCCATTTGGCGCTACAAAGCATTTTTGCCCGTTGCCAGCGATAATCCCATTGATGTGGGTACTGGTATGACGCCTCTGCTCAAGGCCAATCGTCTGGCTCGTCGCCTGGGTCTAAAAGAGCTTTACATCAAGAACGATGCGGTCAACATGCCCACCCTGAGCTTTAAGGATCGGGTCGTTTCTGTGGCCCTGACCCGCGCCCGTGAGCTTGGCTTCACCACTGTCTCCTGTGCAAGTACGGGTAACCTGGCCAACTCTACTGCGGCCATTGCTGCCCATGCGGGCTTAGACTGCTGCGTATTTATCCCTTCTGATCTTGAGGCTGGCAAGGTACTAGGCACACTGATTTATGACCCCACAGTCATGGCCGTTCATGGCAACTACGACCAGGTCAACCGCCTCTGTTCGGAAGTGGCCAACACTCACGGTTGGGGCTTTGTAAATATCAACCTACGTCCTTACTATTCTGAAGGCTCTAAAACCCTAGGCTTTGAAGTAGCTGAGCAATTGGGTTGGGAACTGCCCGATCATATTGTTGCGCCCTTAGCTTCTGGTTCTCTTTATGGCAAGATTTATAAGGGGTTTAATGAGCTAGTGAAAACTGGTTTAGTTGAAGAGAAGCACGTTCGCTTTAGCGGTGCTCAGGCTGAGGGTTGCTCTCCTATTTCCCAAGCCTTCAAAGAAGGTCGTGACTTTATCACCCCTGTTAAGCCCAACACTATCGCTAAGTCCATTGCCATTGGTAATCCTGCTGACGGTATCTACGCCCTAGAGATTGCTAAGAAGACCAACGGCAATATTGAAGATGTTACCGATGCTGAAATCGTTGAAGGGATGAAGCTCCTTGCTGAAACTGAGGGTATCTTCACTGAAACTGCTGGTGGTACAACAATTGCCGTCCTCAAAAAGTTAGCGGAAGCCGGCAAGATTAATTCTGATGAGCGCACCGTTGCTTACATTACTGGTAATGGTCTCAAGACTCAGGAAGCCGTTAGCGGTTCTGCCGGTGAGCCCTTGTTTATCGATCCTAAGCTAGACAGCTTTGAGCGTGCTTGGGAGCGGGCAAATACGCTAAACCGTTTAGATTGGCAGCAAACCCAAGTTTAGACAAGATGCATGTAGGGGCGTTACATGCAACGCCCCTACATGCAACAAATCATTACACTCCCCTGTTAAACTGATTTCTGTTTTATTTTTTGAGTTGTTGTTTTCATGGCTGTTAAAGTTCTCATTCCCACTCCACTGCAAAAATTCACTAATAACGAAGCCACTGTTGATATCGGTGGCGACAACATTGTTGCCTTATTGGACTCTTTAGAAAGTAAGTTTCCTGGCATTAAAGGTCGTCTGTGTGACGATAGTGGTGAACTGCGTCGCTTCGTTAATTTCTACGTTAACAGCGAAGATATTCGTTTCTTAGATGGCAAAGAAACAGCCCTTAAAGACGGTGACGAAGTAAGTATTGTACCTGCTGTTGCAGGGGGCTAAAAAGCTTCAATCTTAATAATATTGGTAGTGCTACTAGTCTAGAGACGCTAACAATATTTTCGATTTTTACTAGGTGTTGCTTAGGGCGTCGATGACAGAGTGCCCGCAGCACCTTTTTTTATAGAATTTCACCATGAAGCGTTGGCAAAAGATTATCCTGAGCTTGGTTAGTATAGGGGGGGTATTCCTTGCCTATCTCTGTCTAAGGCAACCCCAATGGATATTTCAGATGGTGTCCCAAATCAGACCAGGAGCACTATTTTTTGTCAGTACGGAAGAACCGGTAATTGCCCTGACGATTGATGATGGTCCCCAGGCTGAGACCACTGCAGCAATCTTACAAGTACTAGAGCGCCATGAAGTACAGGCAACATTTTTTATGTTGAGTAATGAACTACCCAGTAATGAAGCACTTCTCCAGGAAATTATTGCAAAGGGGCATGAACTAGGTAATCACATGACGACTGATGAATCCAGCATTCGACTCTCACCAACAGACTTTGAGACAAAGTTTTTGAGGGCTGACCAGACATTATCCCCCTATGGCAACATCAGTTGGTTTCGTCCTGGTATGGGTTGGTATAATAACCGCATGCTCGATTTCATTGAAAAACAAGGCTATCAATTAGTTTTAGGATCTCTTTTTCCCTACGACACCCACTTACCTTCAATACAGTTTGCTCAATGGTTTGTGTTGAATAATCTTGACCCAGGCGACATATTGGTACTCCATGACGGTCCTAAAAATCGGGGAGAGCGCACAGCTCAGATATTAGATAAACTATTACCCAAAATTCAGCAGCGAGGCTACCGAGTTGTCACTCTAACAGAACTTAAAACCTATGATTAATTAGAAAAGCATTACAGACACAAGGATATTTAAATGACCTTTGGATAAACATAAACTACCTGGGCTAACAAGTTCATGATCTAGAAAATAAGCTAATCTCAGACTTCAATTCGTTCCAGTTAAAGCCCATTAAGCTTGCTTGTAAGTGTTTAAAGATGTTTATCTTCCCCTTTCCTCATAAGTCCTATTTTTTTGAAATGGGACTACTGCTGTAGGGTTGGAAGCAGACACAATGCAGTTTCGACCATTATTTTTAGCCGTATATAATGCTTGATCAGCCCAATCAATTAAAATTTGAGGTGAGTTAGCATGGGTTGGCACAATAGATACTGCACCAATACTAACAGTAACTATAGATTCTGCTACAGATGAAGTATGAGGAATAGATAGTTCATGAAGCCTTTGCTGTACTGATTTACAAACATGCATAACACCTTCAAGATTCGTATTAGGTAAAATTAAAGCAAATTCTTCTCCTCCATAACGGGCTGCTATGTCGGCAGGACGACGGGCACAGGTATGAATTATATTAGCAACTTGACGTAAGCACTTATCCCCATTTAGATGCCCATACGTGTCGTTATAGGCTTTAAAGCAGTCAACATCAATTAAAATAAGCCCTAGTGGTGCTTGCTCTCGACATAGTCTCTTCCACTCGTTCTCAAGTCTTTCATTAAATACACGACGATTAGCAATATTTGTCAGACCATCAAGAGAGGCAAGACGATGAAGTTGCTGATTAGCAAGCTTAAGCTCTTGCAAAAGTAATCTTTCTTTTGCCAATGACTGTTTGAGCTTTTGGTGAGCTAGATGTGCACTAATTGCCTGACGGACACGACCGCGAAGCACAGCCCAGTGAAACGGTTTTGTTACATAATCTACTGCTCCTACCTTATAAGCCTGTTCCACTGACTCAGTATCATTTAAACCCGTAATCATAAGTGTAGGAGGACAATTGTCACCATACACTATATGTAGTGACCGACAACAGTCAAAGCCATTCATGACAGGCATAATGGCATCCATTAAAATAATATCTGGCAATTCTTGTTGACATGCAGATAAAGCAGCTTGACCATCTTCAACAACTACAGTCCGATAACCGTCTTTGTGCAAAATCTCAGAAAGCATAAAATTTGAAACGACATCGTCGTCCACAATTAAAATTAATGGAACATGCTCTGATGAAGGAGCTATATCGAAGACTGTGTCCATATTTTTGGGTGTTACTGTGGTTGCAACCACAGTAATTTTTTTAGATCAAATTAGATAACTTACAATTAAAATTCCCCATCTTAATAAAAACACTGAAAAATATTCTAGAAAACTAGTATTTTCTAATCAATGGAAAGAACATGTCTGATATTGATTTAATTGATATCACAGCACAAAATCAATTCATCCACATCTTTTGTTAAGATAGTTTCTATTTTATGATACTCGTCATGTAAGTCTTCCAACAAATTTGTTGCATTATCTATTTTCTTTTCACGTCCCATTTTCTCTAGTCGCGCACACAAGTTAGACAATTCAATTGCACCTAGAGCGTGACTACTTGATTTCAAAGTATGAGCGCTATGTTCTAGGGCAGCAGCATCCTTCTGTATAGACGCTTGATCCATCTGTTGAATAAGCTCAGGAGACTCACTGATATAGGTGTCAACTAATTGCTTAAAGACGTTTATTTCTCCTCCCATCATAGATATTAAATGACACAGTTGATGCCGATCTACAGGTGATTTTGCTGTTTGTATATCCTCGTTTACAAAAGGTGCTTCTATTCCATGAGCAGGCATCTGAATATCTTTTTGCTCTTGATCTTTGGCCGTAATCTGTATTGATGCTGGTTGTTCTTTACGGCTCTCTTGAGCTTTGCGAGAGGGCACTCGCTGTAATGCTGCCACTAGCTCTTCAATCTGAATAGGCTTACTAATATAATCGTCCATCCCAGCTTTAAGACAAGCCTCACGATCACCTTGCATAGCATTTGCAGTAACTGCAATAATCCAAGGCCTATTGACAGCAGACCACTGCTCACAAATCTTTTGTGTTGCTGTTAAGCCATCCATGTCAGGCATTTGTAAATCCATTAAGATCACATCATAGGATTGGCGCTCCAAAGCATTAATTGCCTCCAATCCATTACCTACAACATCTGCTCGGTAGCCCATTTTTTTGAGCAATTGTGTCGCCAGTTGTTGATTGACACCATTATCTTCAGCCAGTAAAATTTGCAGCGGATGCTTTTCAGCAAGATGGTGATCAATTGTTGTTACTAATTTTTTAGGCTGTTCAAATTTGACGAACTTACCTACACAAAGTCTAACTAAATTCTCCAACAGTTGAGATTGCTTTATTGGCTTATTTAAGAATGCTACAAAATGCTTCTCAATATCTACTTGAGAGATTTGATACTTCCCTACCGAGGTGAGCATCATCAAAGGCAATGATTTTTGGTCTGGAAGATCATGGATTTCTTGAGCAAGGGTCATCCCATCCATTTCAGGCATTTGCATGTCCAAAATAGCTAAATCAAATACCTCGCCTCTTTCAAAACACTTTAAAGCTTCTGCTCCTGAGCAAGTTGTCCGAGTTAGCATGCCCCAAGACTGGGTTTGCTTTTCTAAAATCTGTCGATTAGTAGCATTATCATCAACAATTAGCAATCGTTTACCAACCAATTGAGATGAAGGCGATATTCTCGTTCGGCTACTTTTTTCTACTGTGGTCTGTAATGTAATCGTGAAAAAGAATGTACTACCTTGATCTGCTTGACTCTCAACCCAAATCTTACCTCCCATCATTTCGGTTAACTGCTTGCAAATAGCTAAGCCCAGACCTGTACCACCATACTTACGTGTAGTAGACGAATCCACCTGACTAAAGGCCTTAAATAACCGTGCTATTCTTTGGGTAGGAATACCAATCCCTGTATCTTTAACTGCAAAGCAGAGACTCTGGTGAGTTTCAGCTAGCGATTGTGATCCTGGCTCAGCTGGTGATGAGGATTTCCAATTAGTCACGGAAATGGAAATCTCTCCTTGGTGTGTGAACTTAACCGCATTTCCTAAAAGATTGACCAAAACCTGACGGAGGCGGGTAACATCTCCCACAAACGTATTAGAAATTGCTGAATCAATATTGAAGGCTAACTCTAATTGTTTTTCAGACGCTTTTGCAGCAATTAGATCAAACGCTTCTTCGATACATGCTCGTAAATCAAATGGATGAGCTTCAAGTTCCAGGTGACCAGATTCAATTTTAGAGAAGTCCAGTATGTCGTTGATCAGCGTTAATAATGCATTACCACTATTACGAACGGTAGTCACAAAATTACGCTGCTCATCTGTTAATGCTGTATCTAGTAAAAGGCTGGTCATACCGATAACGGCATTCATAGGCGTACGAATTTCATGACTCATCGTTGCCAGAAATTCACTTTTAGTCTTAGTAGCTGCCAGCGCATCATCCCTTGCCTTAGCGAGAATAATTGCAGCTTGCTGACGTTCTATTTCTCGTCCAACCCATTGGGCCATAAGTAACAGAAGTTCTTTATCAAGAGCACTAAAGGCTCCGTCCCGCTTTACCTGGCTCGAAAAATTAAGGGTGCCATAAACCTGGCCATCAACCAAGACAGGGGTGCCAAAGTAAGTTTCTAACTTTAAGCTTTGGTAACAGGCACTATTTGCCCAAGATGTGTTGCCTGCCGCAAGAATACAGAGGGTTTTATTACTGGCAATCACATCCTGGCAATAGGTATTCTCAAGATTTAAAAGTACTCCTTGAACAGATTTTCGGTTCGGTAGTCGGGCTAGGTAGACTTCATACTGCTCGTCCTGGATCCTAGATAAAACGCCGATTGGCAAATTAAATTGTTCACAGCCAAAATTGAGTAACTCCTCAATTGTTTGACTAAAATCTACTTTAGGGGATGCCGTTACTTCATAAAGAGCACGAATTGCGGCTTCGCTTTTAACTAAAAGTTGTTCAACTCGCTGGCGCTCTAGCAATTCCGCTTGTAGATGTTCGTTAACGTTACTTAACTCAACCGTTCGCTGCTCAACTAATGATTCCAGCTGTTCTCGATATTTTTCAAGCTCTGTTTCTGCTTGTTTCTTTTCAGTAACGTCACGAATTGCCAGTACGGCACTCATGGAATGCGAATCTTCAAACTGAATGGAGGCCCAAGAAATCTCAAGAATTCGTAACGTGCTATTGTGATCGAAATCGTAAAAATTAGTCCCCTGACATTGTTGTGACAGGGCTAAACTTCCTGGATGCTCAAAAACTGTTAATACCTGATTACCCTGGGATAAGGGTAGTACGTCAATTAGATTTTTACTCAGCAGCATTAGCTGCTTCTTTTGAACTAGTTTTTCAAATAAAGCATTGCACCACTGTATACGTCCCCGCTCATCTGTCCAGACGATAGCATCAGTTACTGCATCTAAAGCCACCTCCATCTTACCCAAGGTTTTACGCAGTGTATGCAACTGGCTTGCTAATGCCTTGGGATCAGCCTCTACAGACATTTAGGGGACCTCTATTTATTCTAAAGTGGGGAAACTCTCTCTATCCTTACTAATTGAGGGGAGTCAGCATGGCTCCAAACAACCAATCATCCTCGATTTTCTCTGCAATGATGTAGTGCTCAGTCATAATTTCCTGTTGACTTTTGGTAATAGTCATTAACTCCAGGGGATGGTTCAAAACATTAGCCTTTTCAGATGCTTGAAATCGTGAAAAGGCCAGGTTATGAGAGTCTCTAAAGCTACTAGGAAGAATCATAGTAATCAGTTCTCCTATGACATCATCCTGGGACCATTCTAAAACCCTTTCAAAACAGTCATTAATATAAGTGATTAAACCTTGACTATTGGCAATTACAATCGGTACTTCATTAATTGCTTTAAGTTCTTCAATAGTATGGGGTCTAACGACGGTAGTCATTGTCATTTTCCTTATGTTGACGGTGTTTTGACTTTGCTGTATTTTTGGGTCGAGAGTGCATTAAATAAAATTATCGTTACAAAAATGCTTCATTCAACTCTGATTTTCGGAATCGAGCATGGGTAAGATTGCTCTTCAAAAAATTGGCGTTTTTAAGGTTGGCTCCTGTTAAATCTGCACCACGTAAATCTGCATGACTCAAGTTCGCCCCCGTTAAATCTGCACCCCGTAGATCTGCTTTATAGAGATTTGCTTGACTGAGATCAGCACCGCAAAGAGTGGCAGCTGTAATATCTGAGCGACTCAAATTGGCTTGATGCAATCTAGCATTCTCTAAACAAATCCCTTCAATAATAGAAATAGATAGGTTAGCGCCGCTTAAATCTATATTACTCAAATCAGACCAGCTGAGAATCACATCGCTCAGGTCAACGTATTGAAAGTCTCTTTTCCCTACCCTATAACCCTCCAATAACTCATGAATAGTTAGTCTTATTTTCATGAAAAGTCAATAAATTATTTGCTATCTTTGATTACTTACATGTGATTTTTGCACCATTACTTCCTGAGTATTGAAGTAGCAAGGGATTTATGACTTTATTCCCCCTCTCCTAACATTGAAGTAAAGCCTATTTGATCAGTTAAATGCATGATCTTATGACAGAGAAAGATTGTAACAAATTTAGGAGTAACTTCTCGGAATACACTGTAGTAAATATTTTCTTTTCCAGGTATTCGACAATTTAACGTCGCCTGCCTACAGATAGCTTTGGGCAAAGGTTTTACGCTTCGAATTTCAAAAGAAATGGGGATGCCTATTGCTAAACGATTCAATTTTGGGAAAACAGAAGACTTTTCGAAAAGACTTTGAATTCTAAGATCTGACAGGGAAAAGCTTAGCTGTCCACCCCAAATTATCCCTCCCTTAGAATGGTAAACCCGTTTGGGTAGAGGGACCCAAGTGGAGAAGATTTTTCGAGGAACTATCTGAGTCTTTGAAGGAATGGCTATTTGAAAACCGCTGCACTTAGCGATCGCAACCTCATTAAAAACCTCTCCTGAGCGAAGAGCATCATACTGCATACATAATTCCTTGGAAAGTAAGTCGATCATTAAAAAGGCAAGTATGCTCTTTGAATATGCGGATTCACTTCAGTTATGAAAATAATTGAATGTACATTATCTACCGAATTTTCATGGAAAGCATACTTCTAGGACTGAAAAATCATCTTCTAGATTGGCTCCACCATTGACATAACAAACTTTATCTAGCAAAGGTTGAAGGTTAGAAGAGTTAGTTCCCTTATACTCTCTTAGCACATCTGCCCAAGCATCTAACCCCCAAATTTCATGGTTGTCTCCCACAGGAATCTCATAGACTCCGTCACTAAAAAGATAAAGGCTACTGCCAACAGGGATTTCAAATTTCCTTACATCAAAAGGAAAGTCAGGTAATAATCCAATAGCAATGCCATCACTATCTAAATAACAGGTCTTATAATCACCACTCTCAGGCATAGCCAATACAGCAGGAGGATGGCCAGCAGAAGCAAATGATAATTCCCGCGTGGAAACGTTATAAACCCCATACCAAAAGGTGAAATAATCTTCACCATTGTCACTAACTTGAAAAACATCATTCAAAGCGAACAAAACCGTTTCAGGCTTGAAAAAATCAGCGCCTTGTAATGTTTGTTTTCGTAAAATATTCAGAATAGAGACTGATAATAGTGCAGATTTTACTCCATGCCCCGCCACATCTAATAGATGGAACATTAGATGTTCATCATCTAACCAGGTATAGTCAAACGCATCACCCCCCAGAGTATTCGACGGTTTATACTGAACATTGACCTGAATATTGGCCTGAATATTCTCCCTTATTTTTTGTGAATCGTCGGTCTTAGGGAGCAAGGCTTCTACATATTCAGCTGCTCGACTCAACTCGAGTCGAAATCGTTCATTGCTTTCCCGAACTTCTTTCTCAGCCTGCCAGGCCTTAAGTAAATAACGCACCCGTCCTGATAAAATAGGCATTTGAACAGGTTTAGTCACATAGTCAGTGGCACCAGCTGCAAATGCCTCCTCCACTGATTTTTGGTCCTCTAGCCCAGTCACCATCAGAATTGGAATATATTCTCCCTCAGGGAGTTGACGGATTTTTCGACAACAATCAAATCCGTCCATGCCAGGCATCTTGGCATCTAAGAGGATTAATGCAGGAGAAATTTTCTGATAGAGTTCCAGGCCCTTCTCACCACTATCAGCCTCTATAACTTGGCAACCTACCTTTTGCAACATTGCCTGTAGTAATTTACGCGAAAATAAATCGTCATCTATTAATAGAATTGTAGAAGCACTATTTTCCATCTATATTTGCTGGCCTCACACAAAGCTTGGAATACTCTTATTTGCAGGTTTTGTAGACGCTACTTTAGATATACCCATGAAATTTAAGAACAAAACAAGACGCGCTATTCTATCTTAGAAATAGTTATAATCACCGATCATATATAGCAAATTCAAAAGCTAACTTAGAAACTGCCCCACTCTGTCTGCTGTGATCAAGTGTAAGTTTATTGCCAGTCTATTGCTCGAGAATTGTAACGAGTTAGCTTATATGATTAATAAAGATGATTTTATAGGCCCCCCAACTATTTGGGTTGTGGTGACAGTGGTTGGAGGCATTGCAACGGCGTTAGGGTTAATCATTACTCTGGAGTATGTCAGTAGACGTTTATCTCCCGAAACTAGTTCGATTACTAAAACATCTTTGACCATATCTGTAGGAAAATGCTTAGGGAGAGAGTTTATCCATTCTTGATTTCTTATTTAGGAATCAAAATGAATTAGCTAATATTTTATAGTGCATAGACGTTGTATTAACTATCTCTCTGGCTTTAGTTTTTAAACTAACATTTTTGTTCCTGAAGTGCATAACGCTATTCTGGCCTCGCATAAACATAGTTGTTCTCTTTGTTAGAGCATTAATCAACTCATACATTAAGCTAGTTTTAATCTGTATCCTACGTCCATGTAAGTTGCTCCCATAGAAGTGTTAATACTATTATTATCTCGTCATCGATTCTGGATCAAATTTATTGCCTATTGGCTCGTAGGAGTATTTATTTCTCTGTGGATCTCTATTTTCCACATCTCTCCTGTTGTAGCTCAAAATGGTCCAGAGCAATGTGCTGCCATTACTCAGCCACTAACTCCAGAGGAAATGGGTTATGCCCAATCGGCTTGGAATTATTTTGTGGACAATGTTCAAGAATCTAGTGGACTGTCTAATTCTGCTGGTGGGTATCCATCAGGAACATTGTGGGATTTAGGCAATTATTTGGCGGCCATGAATGCGGCCAGATGGATGGGGTTAATTGAACAAGCAGAGTTTGATAGCCGATTAAATAAATTTCTTACCAGCTTAGGAGAGTTGCGTCTATTTGAAGATACGCTACCAAACAAGGTCTATAACAGTGCTACAGGGGAGATGGTAGATTATGGTAACAATCCTTTAGAACGAGGTATTGGTTGGTCAGCCTTAGATATTGGCCGCCTCTTAGCAGCATTTCACATCCTACGTACGTGTCATCCCCAATATTCTGAGTGGATGGCTGGCATTCTTTCCAGCTGGAATATTGCTGCTTCTGTTAGAGACGGCATGCTTTATGGAGCTGCAGTCCTTCCGGACGACAGCACGCTGCTTGTACAGGAAGGGCGCTTAGGATATGAGGAGTATGCAGCCAGAGGTTATGCACTGTGGGGATTTGATGCTCCTCAAGCCATAGCCTATGACCCGTTTGACTTTGTAGATATTTATGGTTTACAAATCCCGCACGATACCAGGGATTTCCAAACAACGAATGCCAACAACTATGTTGTAAGTGAATCCTATATCCTGGATGCGATTGAATTTGGTTTGGAAGGGGATCAAGCGGATTATGCCCGTAGAGTTTTCGAAGCTCAGAAGCGTCGCTTTGAAGATACGGGCCTGTTAACGGCTGTTTCTGAAGACAATATCAATCAGGCACCCTACTTTCTCTATAGTACGGTTTACTCCAATGGTGTGCCCTGGGCCGTTATTACCGAGAATAACGAACTACATCCCGAACTACGTACCTTAAGTGCCAAGTCTGCGTTTGGATGGCGTTACGTCTACCCTGATGACCCCTATGCCCACAAAATTTTCGACCATGTGAAGGATACAACTAACTCCGGTCGGGGTTACTATGCGGGTATTTATGAATCGGGACTATACGATGCTCAGCCCCCTATTAACGATATTTTGACAGGGAATAGTAATGGACTAATTTTGGAGATCCTTTACTACAAAGCTCGAGGTCATGTACCGATGTTGGCGAGCGGCAGTGCACCTGTTTCGGTGCCAACCGTTCCAGCGGGAGAAAATACGGGAGATTTACCACCACCACCTGAAACAGCCAGTAATTCCGAGCCTCCTCCTTCTGAATCAGCACCAGCCGCACCTCCTCCTGAATCAGCACCAGCTGCACCAACTGAAGTAGCCAGTAATCCTGCCCCACCGCCACCGACTGAGTCAGCCGCCCCACCACCGCCAACTTCCCCTGCAGGAATAACGGTTGCGGCTATTGCCCCCGTAGAAAAACCTCGCTCATCAGCGTGTTCATCCGTGGTGTCTCCTTTAAATATTACGGATATGCGCTATGCCAAAACAGCCTGGCAGTATTTTGAAGCTAATCACGCCCCTTCAGGGTTAGTGCCTGATCGCAGTGACCTGGATGGTGTAACACTTTGGGGTGTAGGGGACTACCTAGCTTCACTCCATGCGGCTCGAGCTATGGATGTGATTAATGCAAAGAAGTTTGATGAACGGGTTCGGCATTTGCTAGGGGCTCTGCAAGAAATTGAACTGTTTGCGGGAGAACTGCCCCATCGTTCCTATAGCACCCTGACTCTGGAACCCATTGACTATGGTGGTAATTCTCTGCCTCAAGGGAATGGTTGGTCAGGTTTAGACATTGGCCGACTGTTGGCTTCGCTGCATACCCTTAAAACTTGCCATCCTGAATATACTGATGTTGTAGATCAGTTAGCTCTGGACTGGTCTTATCTGCGGGTAGTTAGAAATGGTCGCATTGCTAATGCCCGTTTAGCTCAGGATGATCGAGGACGAGATCGCATCCGAGTTAAACCAGCTGAAATTCTCGGCTATGAAGAATATGCCGCCCGTGCTTTTCAATTGTGGGGATTTGATGCTTCTCGCTCAGCGGTGGGCGGCAATTATGTCACCACTAAACTAGAGGAACAAGCGGTTCCCACCAATCGGTCTCAACCAGAACAACGCCGCCGAAATGAACTGTTAAATACCACCAGTACACCATTTATCTTATACGGTCTAGAATTTGGGTTTGACCCCCAAATCAGTTCTCTAGTAGAAGCCATTTATCAGGCTGAAGCTAGCCGCTATAAACGGACAAGGACCTTTAGTGCTTCAGGAACCACATTAGTCAATCAGGCTCCTTATGTGGTGCACAGTACGCTTGTGTCCGATGGTCGCGATTGGGTTGCTGTAGATGATCAAGGTGAAGTCATTCCACACTCTCGTGTGGTTAGCACAGCTGTAGCCTTTGCCTATCACACACTCTTTCCTAATAGTGACTATGGTCGAGAGCTATGGCTAGCAACGCTAGACTTATATAATCAGCAATTAGGCTATTATGAAGGCTTTTACGAGAGCGGTGGTCGCAGAGCCATTGGGTTTACCGGCTCCACTAATAGTCTAATTCTCCAAGCCTTACTCCATAAAAATACTCAACAGCAACCTCTCATCTATCCCCATGACGATATGGACTCTCCGTGGTGGGATGCAATTCGTAATGGAGATGAGCTGGGGCTAGGTCTTCCCGAAAGATCTCGACCAGCGATTGAAATGGTGATTAATGAGCAAGGAGCATACTGGATTGCTAAAGATACAGAGGTAGATGTAGCCCTGTTGCCTGGAGACCTGACAAGAGAAGTTCCTCTTGCTCTGCCGCTTGAGGAAAAAAAAAAGCGCCCTCACTTTCTGAGTCATCTGAGTTAGGTAGCTCAATTTTTCCTTTGGACAGCGTGGAACACATGCCAGATTCCCTAGATCGAGCAGCCGCTCAACGAGCATGGACGTATTTCGAAAATAATTGGAATCCCGATACCGGTATGGTCAATGCTGTTGATGGACTACCCTGGGCTACCTGGTGGGACCAGGGTAGTGCGCTCTTGGGAAGCCATGCTGCTCGACAACTGGGGCTAATTTCTGAAACAGAATTTAATGAGAAACTTTTGGTACTTTTAAGTACTCTAGAGCAGTTACCTTTACCCACAATAAAGCTACCTAACAAAGCCTATAGCACTGACACTGCTACAATGCGGACATTGGGTAACCGTCCTGATCCAGACGGGACAAGTGGCTGGTCTGCATTAGATTTGGGCCGATATCTGGTGGCTCTATACACACTTAAAACTCATTATCCAGAGTTTAGCGATCGCATCAACACCATCGTAGCTCGCTATGACTTAAACAAGTCTATAAAAGACGGTTGGCTATGGGGCAGTGGAGCCGGTCGTAATGGTCTGCAGTACTGGCAAGAGGGACGCTTAGGCTATGAACAATATGCAGCCTATGGTTTCAAACTATGGGGAATTGAAGCTGAGAACGCACTATATAATCCGCCCACACAGAGAATTACCGTGGATGGCGTAGAGCTGATGGTAGATCAGCGTGATCTCAATTCTTCAGGGGCGAGCAATCATCTCACTAATGATCCTTACCTACTATGGAGGATAGAGATGGGGCTACCTGAGACGATGCAACCCCAAGTCGAAAATCTTTTGCAGGTTCAAGCAAATCGATATGCTGACACGGGCATACTAACCGCAGTAAACGAAGATGCACTGGATCGCAAACCCTACTTTCTCTACTACAGCGTTTATGCTGATGGTCAACTCTGGCCAGCAATAGATGTAAAAGGAAAAACTCACCCTGACTTACGTTTTCTGAGTACAAAAGCAGCCTTCGCTTGGAGTAGTCTTTGGCCTGATAATGATTACTGCCAAACTCTCAGACAAGCAGTGCAAAACCTTGCCGATGAGCAGAAGGGATATCTTGCAGGACGCTACGAGGCCCCAGACATGGGGCCTAACAAGGCAATTAATATCAACACGAACGCCATTATCCTGGAAAGTTTGTTGTACAAAACCCAAACCGGACAACCACTTGCACACACTTTTTAGAAAATATGAATTCCTATCAATCTCGGATTTTAAAGGGTCTATTCGCTAGTCTTTTAACAATGGGTAGTCTGACTGCTTGTACCAGTGGCACCATTGAAATCGAGGGATCTAAGTCTGATTCTCAAGCGGCCACAACAGATGCAACTTTCAACAACCTCTGTGGTCAGTTAACTACCCCTCTAACCGAGCAAGAGAAAGAATATGCGGCTACAGCCTGGCAATACTTTGTCAATAATCGGCAACCAGAAACCGGATTTATCAACTCTGCCAACCAATTTCCCTCCGGTACCCTTTGGGATCAGGGCAATTACTTAATGGCCTTGAATGCAGTTCGATGGATGAGATTAATTGACCAAGGTGAGTTTGATCTACAACTCAATCAATTTTTAACCTCCCTTGGAGAGCTACCGTTGGTAGAGGGAGCTCTCCCAAATAAGGTATATAACAGTGCCACTGGAGAAATGGTGGACTATGGAAACAATCCCACCAAAAAGGGATTGGGCTGGTCGGCTCTAGACATTGGTCGTTTTCTCACAGCCCTACATATCATTCGCACATGCCATCCCCAGTATGAGAATTGGATCTCCGGTTTGATGTCAGGTTGGCAACTGCCTCGCTCCATTGAAAATGGGCAACTCTATGGTGCGGTCTTTAAATCTAACGGCAAACTTTTACCCGTACAGGAAGGTCGCCTCGGTTACGAAGAATATGCTGCCCGTGGCTATGAGCTATGGGGATTTGAGGCTCCAAAGGCGTTAGAAACAGAACCAATGAAGCTGGTAGAAGTGAGCGGGGTAAACATCCCTGTAGACCAGCGTAATTTCGACGAAACTAATGCTAATAACTACGTAGTTAGTGAGTCCTACATTCTAGAAGCCATTGAGTTTGGCTGGGATGAAACCTTGACTGAGTATGCAGACACTATACTCACTGCTCAGGAAAATAGATATAAAGAAACAGGATACCTAACCGCAGTATCTGAAGACAACATCGATCAAGCTCCTTATTTTCTCTATAGCACCCTTTATGCTAATGGAACTCCATGGGCTGTGATTACAGAAGACAATGAGCCCTATCCAGAACTACGCACACTTAGTACAAAAGCAGCCTTTGGATGGTATTACTTATTTCCCAAGAAACCCTACACGTTGAAGCTAATTAAAGCTGTAAAGGAACTACAAGATCCCGATGGTGGTGGGTTCTACGCTGGTCTCTATGAAGAGAGTGACGAAATCAACACCATCTTAACCGGTAATACTAACGGCCTTATCTTAGAAATTCTCTACTATAAAGCTCTTGGCAATAAAGCCATCTTAGATGTAATCAAGGATTAATACGTATCGCTCCTATACCTATTTGCAAGAGGCTGGAGTACAGGCAGTTATGTATTTCAATAAGGAAGCTGTATTTTCTCTAAAAATCCACATAGCAACTCCATAGTCTTACCATGACAAAGACCTCAGTTGCTTATGCAACTGAGGTCTTTGTTGTTTCAAAAATGGAATAATTATTGGTCTAGACAGTTACCATTTTCTCTTGAAGAAAACTTTGAATTTGCGATAGAGCCTGTTCTGCTACCTCTGCTGCAAAGTTTAAGTGAATCATCAAATTTGGATTACTACTGTAGATATGAAGAGAACCATATCCGGGCCGCCACCCAGAAAAGCCAGCGATCTCTGTGTAAGGAATAAACTGAAAAGCGCCATTATTTAAATTGTGATAATGCACTCCTGAATTGGTCAGCGTTAGTGCAATTTCATTGGAGATATCCTTAGGGTGAAAGCCCTTAAATTCAAGCATGTTGGTTTCCTCAAAATGAGCATTAAGGCAATATTGTGTATCAAACTAGGGTCAGTAGTCTGGTTAACAACTTATATGTGGGACGTTTCATAAAAGAGCATTTAGAAGTCAGGAGCCAGAATCCATGTTCTTAATGAATTCTGACTCCAAGAGTCTATAATCCTATCTAACGGAACGTTCCCAACTTAAGTGGATCTCCATAGATCAAAGTTGTTCACTACACATACAGAATTGATGTATTGGATAGATCCATACTTAAAGTACCCTCCAATGTGGCAATCAACTCATCCGAACTGCTTAAGCTACCGGTACCATCACTATCTAGATAGATGTTAGTACTTGACCCTGAGGAACCCAGCACATAATCATTGGCTGAACCACTCAACTGGAGAATATCCTCTGAACCATTGAAATCCGTGATTAAGGCATAATCAGACGTGCCAGCTGTCAGCAGGTCACCATCATCATAGAAGACCTGACCTGACTCACCGAGAATAAAGTAATCGCTACCGCCACCTCCGGTGAGAATATCTACCTCACCGAAACCATCTGTAGCACCCCTGAGGACATCGGCTCCACCATCGCCTAACAGGATATCATTACCGTCACCACCAACCAGGTTATCGCTACCGTCACCACCATCTAGTAAGTCGTTACCAGCATCTCCATAGAGTTGGTCATCACCAGTGCCACCAAGGAGTTGATCGCTGTCTGCACCACCATAGAGTTGGTCACTACCGTCACCGCCAAGGAGTTCATTTTCACCAGCTACGCCATAGAGTTCATCGTTACCAGCACCTCCCTCAAGGCGGTTGTTACCGGTACTTCCAAAAAGTTGGTCATTGCCAGTCCCCCCATCAAGAAGATCATTACCGACTTCAGCATTAAGGGTGTCATTACCAGCTCCCCCGTAAAGGGTGTCATCCCCTAACCCACCAGAAAGGGTGTCATTACCCTCACCACCATAGAGAATATCGGTATCATTCCCCCCTACCAGCACATCATCGCCGGAACCACCATCGAGAATGTCATTGCCAGCACCGCCATCTAGAGTATCTATACCTTCTCCAGCGGTCAGAGTATCGTTACCGCTACCACCTTTTAGGGTGTTGTTGCCACCAGTGGTGAGCAGGGTGTCGTTACCGCTGCCGCCGTCAAGGACATCATTACCGCTGCCGGAAGTAAGCTGGTCATTGTTGTTACCACCTTTCAGGGTGTTGTTACCACCAGTAGTGGTAAGAATGTCGTCACCATTGCCACCATCTAGTCGGTCATTACCGCCTTCCGATGTAAGGACGTCGTCTCCATCCTTACCATACAGCTTGACCTGACTATTACCGGTGGCTGAAAGCTGATCGTTACCACTGTTGGCATAGAGCCTTTCGAGGCCTGCATCAGTGACATTGATGGTAAGGTCCGTATTGCTTTGGAAATAGGCAGTATCAGTACCAGCCCCACCATCAATAACAGTATCGTCAGCATCAAAATAGAGCTTGTCGTTACCGCTTCCAGCGATTAACTGGTCGGCACCGCTGCCACCATCCAGAGTATCGTTACCAGCACCCGCATCTAGACTGTCGTTTCCTGTACCTCCTTTCAGATTATCGTTACCACTGCCTGCGATGAGACTGTCATTTCCTGCACCGCCGTCTAACGTGTCGCTACCAGTACCAGTCGTGAGGACATCGTTACCGTCGCCACCGAGCAAGGTGTTTTTGCCACCACTGCTAGTCAGAGTGTCATCTCCGGTTCCTCCCTCTAGGGTGTCATTACCACTGCCACTGATGAGGGTATCATTACCAGCTCCACCGAGCAGCGTGTTGCTACCACTACCGGCGTCGATAATGTCATCCCCACCGCCACCTTCAAGGGTATCGTCACCGCTTCCAGTGGTAATGGTGTCATTACCACCCTCACCGTAAACGGTGAAGTTCTGACTGCTATTAGCGGTAATAGTATCGTCACCCACATTACTGTGGAGTGTTTCAATACCTGTCGCATCTAAATCGATGGTGAGTGCATCACTACTCTCATAATGTGCTGTATCTTCATTACCAGCACCTGCATCTACCAACGTATCAGCTGCATCAAAATAAAGGGTGTCATTACCCGCGCCACCACTAAGGCTATCGGCACCAGCGCCGCCCTTTAAGATGTCATGACCGTCGCCAGCGTCTAGAACATCATCTCCGGCATCGGCCACTAGGGTGTCGTTACCGCCACCTGTGGTGATGGTATCGCTACCTGCACCACCCTCAATGTAGTTGTGGCCCCCGGTGGATGTAATGGTGTCGTCACCTTCTCCACCAAAGAGCTGATCGCTACCGTTGCCGGTTTCTAGGGTGTCGCTACCAGCTCCACCGAACATCTTCACGACATTACCAGCGATTGAGGTAAAGGTGTCATCACCGACATTACCGTGAACTTCTTCCAGACTTACATCATCAATGTTGAGGTTAATGCCTGTAGCACCCTGGTAAACCCCAACATCACTGCCGCTACCGCCGTCCAGGGTGTCATCGGCATCAAAATTCAGGGTGTCATTGCCTTCGCCTCCGGAGAGAGTGTCAGCGCCTTCTCCACCTGTGATGGTGTCATTGCCACCCTCTCCCTGGAGAACATCGTCCCCGGCACCACCTAAAATGACGTCATTGCCAGTATTGGCTGCGATCGCATCATCCCCAGCACCACCATCCAGAATCTCATGGCCAGTTCCGCCAATGATAGTGTCATTGCCACCTTCTCCATGAATTTCGACGCTGTTATTACTGGAGTTTGTAAAGACATCAGCCGCTTCAGTACCGTAGGCTAACTCAATCTGGCTAGCACCCAAATCCAGAGTGACACCAACATCTCCCTGGGCTCTGGCGACATCGTAACCATCACCGCCGTCTACCGTATCTGCCGCATCAAACTTCAGGGTGTCGTGACCTGCTCCACCAAGCAGCGTATCCGCTCCATCACCGCCATCTAGCGTGTCATGACCGTCACCGCCATCCAAGGTATCGTTGCCAGCATTACCCTCTAGAAGATCGTTACCAGTGTCTCCACTAAGGACATCAGCGCCATCACCCCCCAGAGCGTAGTCATCACCAGCGCCACCACTGGCAACGTCATCCCCCGCACCAGCATCTAGATAGTCATTAGCAGCCCCACCTGTTAGGGAATCATGTCCGGCGTTACCAAACATGGCAACACTCTCACCACTAGCAGCACCCGCTCCATTCGTATTGGTAAAGGTGTCGTTACCGGCATTACCATGAGCTTCGTTAAAGCTGTTAGCGCTCAGGTCTAAGCTGGCTCCCTCAGCGGTTTCCACAATGGCAACATCGTAGCCGGCATCTCCCTTGACTACAGTGTCAGCAGCATCAAAGAAGACAGTGTCATTACCAGCCCCCCCTTGCAGTTGATCGGCACCAGCACCACCGCTCAATACATCATGGCCAGCACCGCCATCAACTATATCAGCACCCGCTTGACCAGATAGCCAGCCATCATCACCAGCCCCACCATAGAGCGCATCGGCTCCATCGCCGCCTTCTAGGACATCAACGCCGTCACCGCCTTCTAGGACGTCATTGTCAGTACCGCCACTCAGGTAGTCATCCCCAAGACCACCCTGAAGGGTGTCATCACCCGCATCACCAAATAGGGCATCATTACCAGTTTGGCCCTGGAGTAAATCGTTACCCGAGCCACCTTCTAAAACGTCGTGACCATCACCACCATCTAGACTGTCGTCTCCGGCATCGCCCTTGAGAATATCCTCTTGTTTACCGCCACTGAGGGTGTCACTACCGTCGCCCCCTTCCAGAATGTCATAGCCGTTACCACCGTCGAGGATATCGTTGTCAGCTCCACCCTGAATGGTATCGTTGTCGGCTCCGCCAATAAGAGTATCGTCACCTGCACCTCCAGCCAGGTAGTCATGACCAGCGCCGCCATCAATGGTGTCGGCCCCAGCATCACCCAGCAGGCTATCGTCACCGAGACCACCGGTAATGTTATCGTCACCTATGCCACCCTCAGCGTAGTCAACACCGACACCGCCTCGAATTAAGTCAGCACCGTCGCCCCCTTTGAGGGTGTCATTGCCAGTGCCCCCTTCGAGAAGGTCAGCACCGTCACCGCCATCAAGAATGTCATCTCCTGCGTCACCAAAGAGCTGATCGAGACCGGCATCCCCCAGCAGGGTGTCATTACCCTCACCACCGATAACAACATCGTCACCAACTCCACCAGTGGCGACATCATGGCCAGCGCCAGCGTCGACGGTGTCATTGCCTTCGCCACCGTCAAGCCAGTAATCATCCCCTTCGCCACCTAGGAGAACGTCATTGCCCGCATCTCCTAGGAGAACGTCATTACCGGTGCCGCCCTGGATCTGGTCATTATCGGCCCCACCAGACAGGACATCGTCACCGGCATCACCAAAAATATCATCCTGGCCCACTCCACCGGATAACCAACCGTCGTTACCACCACCACCACGAATTACATCGTTGCCAGTACCGCCTTCGATGGTATCCATACCGGTGCCACCATCCAGGGTGTCATTACCCTCGCCACCGTCAATATAGTCATGGCCCTCGCCGCCATCAATCAGGTCATTACCGGCATCGCCGTAGAGAATGTCTTGACCGGTACCGCCTGCGATCGCATCATCGTTATCTCCTCCATGGATATCATCATCTCCAGAGTCACCCTCGATCACATCGGCCCCAGCTCCCCCATCGATACGGTCAATGCCCTCACCACCGTAGATATAGTCAGTACCCTCACCACCTAGCATGACATCATCTTCACGGCCACCGTACATGACATCGTTACCGGCACCACCATCCATAAAATCATGGCCAGCCTCACCGTAAAGGGCATCATTCCCACTACCGCCAAGCATGGAATAGTCATCACCAGCACCACCAATAAGGATGTCATCGCCATCCCCACCATCTAAAGTGTCATGACCGTCTCCACCTAAAATTTTGTCGTCGCCAAGACCACCAGTGAGCTGGTCATGTCCGGCCCCACCGTCAACCAGGTCAGCTCCCTCGCCACCGTCAGCAATATCTGCACCATCGCCTGCATAAAGAGCATCCTGGCCAGCCCCACCCGTCAAAATATCATTATCGTTACCACCATTTAAAAGGTCATTACCGGCTCCACCCTCTAAAATATCGTCACCATCATCACCATTAATGGTGTCATTGCCCTCTCCACCGGCAAGCCAATAATCATTCCCTACACCACCATTGATGATGTCATTACCAGCATCGCCGGAGATAGCGTCATGCCCCCAGCTGCCGAGCATAATGTCATTACCATCACCTCCAAGGATAAAATCGTTGTAGACGGATGAATCGCCTCCAGGGGGGAATAGGTTACCCTGACCACTAACCGACTCTGTGATTCCCTCAGGGGCATTATATACGTAGTTCCCACCATCACTTAGTTCCCAGCCGCTACCCTCAGAGAAGTCGCCGTGGAGGAGATCATTGCCCTCACCTCCTGATAAGTTGTCGTTTCCAGAACCACCAACAACGATATCCTGACCGGCTTTACCACTGAGCCAAATGTCATTTCCTTCATGCCCATGAATTTCATCATTGAGGATGTCACCTATTAGCACATCCTCCAGAGTGCTTCCTTTAATAAGATTATCGACAACAGAAGAATTAGAATTGGAACTCATAATTAGTGACTACTGGCTTGAACAACTTGAAATAGCTAAAGATCATCCTGACAGTTAATTCAAAACAAATAACAGCAAGCATTTTGGTATGACAATAATTTTGTTGTGTAAAAGTTCAACCTAAGGCAGGAGCTGTTTTATTTTGAGTAAGTAGAAGCGAGAAAATAACACAAAACAAATTACTGTGTCTTTGAATACCATACTGGCTTAGTAAATTCTCAGAGAGAATGAGAGTTTTACTGAATACCCTAAAAGTTAGGTGTTTCAACTGACATAAAACCTTGTAAATCAAGCGTTTGGCAACCGAAATCTATTCATCGATTACACGCAAAGTGAGTTATTGGTACTTGATATTTCAAAGCCGTTCATCGTAATCGAACGGACGCTGGCAAACCGCTCAAGACATTCAGCGGTTTGCTGTGCAGCCGCTATATCCTAAAGCTTTCAGCGAACATACACAGTTTGAACTATGTGCACCCAGCTATATAAGTGGGTTAGTTCAATCTTTTATAAGATAGGGACAAACGGTTTCATTTCTTGAAATCCACCCAAAACTCCAAATTCTGAGGGCTTTGAGTACAGTCTTCCTCAGAATTCGGGGATGGGAGGAGGCCTTCGATATCTGACAGTTAGGGGACTATCTACTGAGGTCGAACTCTGAACATACCCTCTATCAAAGTTTGCAGCTTTACATCGGCTCATCAACAAACATGAAATTCTGTGCGAGCCTCCAAATTAAAATTTGGCACGCACTTGCCCAGTAACTGCACGGTTATTAAAAGCGCTGCCGCCTGTCTGGCCAATTACATTACTAAAGGCATAGCCCAGATCCATTTCTAAATGGTCTGTTATTTCAAACGTGCATTTTGCATTGTAGCTATAGGCTGATGACCAACTCCCCCCTAATCGTTGTTGCCCCCAAGAAGCTGCTGTTCCACAGGCTAGCCATTCAAAAACTTCTCCTTTCCAACCAATTTCAGCATTCGCAACCAAAAAGTCAGAAGGTGAAAAGTAGCCACTAGCCAATTCAGCATCTTCTCGATATCTCCAAGTAAACAGGTTACCTGCTATATGAAAATCTCCAAACTTCTTTTCTAGTCGGCTAAACGATTGCTGCTCATGATTACCATCGTTATAACGACCCCACCGCACTAGGGAGAAAAGGTACATATCAGGAGTAATCTGCCAATATAAATTTGGGCCATATCGCAGGGCCTTGATCTGATTATTTAGGGTAGTGGCATTAAACTTATACGGCCCATAGTCTGCAAAAAACGAAAGTGTAGCTTTCTTACCGATGGGGACCGACGTACTTGCATTCAGATTAATAGCAACAGGCAGACGGTTAAAAAGGTCAATACCTCCTCCGGTCGTCGTTGTAAAATCACCTACTTCCCGTGTCCATGCTGCTTTGAGAGGAATATTGAAAACGGTATTGACATCTGGTTGGGCATATCTATTAAAACCCGTTGTAATCGAAAGAGGATCGCCATTGGGCAAAGTACCTGTCACAGTTGGTTCGATAATTCGGTTACCCTGATCAAAATTACTAAAAGCATCCGATAGATTAATTGTCAAACCCTCAACCTCCCAAAAAGGGACAGAGGGAGTCGTGTCAGTGGTAGCTGTTTCAGCGGTTGGAGTAACCGGTTCAGAGTCACCTTCAGTTGTTTCAGTGCTTGGAGTAACCGGTTCAGAGTCAATCGAGTCTGGAGTCAGTGGGGTTGGTGATGATTCAACTGGCAATGGGACATACAGCCCAGGATTTAAATTTTCTGGAGCAGCCAGATATAGAACATTAGGGTGAACATTTTCGAAACTCGTATCTAGAAAGTTACTTTGAAAATGTTCTGAAATTTCTAAAATAGATAAGGTATTTACAGAGGAACTTGTAACTTCAAGAGTTGGTTCTAGCTCTAAAAACGAGGATTTCGCAGAATTAGAAAAAAAAACCGTACGAGTTTGTAGGCTACGGAGATCTATATCAGAGTGATGAGAGGTATTAGCCCACACAGATTTAGGTAATATCCCACCAACACAAAGCATACAGAGCATGAAATACCGTCCCCAAGCAAAGCTATAAAATCTCAATACTTTGAGGGAAGAACGGCTAAATAACATCCTAAATACTTTTAGTTGCGCCTAAATAATATAAGTTAATCTAAGAGTTTAAGGGAATGAAGCATTAAATGAAATTTAAACAATATTATTAGATTTTTCTAGCTTAGAACAAGAGTTGGAAACGCTTAGATCTTTGCTGTAATTAACTTTCCCCAAAAGCCAAGCTAAGCTTAAGCATAGAATTGGAATAGTAGAAAGCTTAAAAGATTCGTAGTAACCCCTAAAGAAAAGATCTTTGAAAGACAAAGCCAAAAACATTTACAAAAGAAATCACTGTAGAAAAGAACTAATTCTGTGTTGAGAAAATAAATAAGTACTTGAAAAATCTGTGATTTTTCGGATTCAAGTCTTCTGAATAATACATTAGAATGACGACAATTGCTACAAATTGCCTAGCATCTACGCTACTTGCGATAGCGGTAGCTAGACAATTTATTATCAGGGTTTAGCAGTAACTAAGGTGTTACTATAGTCATCTCACTACATACAATAGCCTGACCGAGCTCATCGGTTTACATGGGTGCATTATATTCACAGGCAGAATAAAACCAGACTGGCTCTTTATGATGTCATGTGGATAACTAGAGAATTTACCAACATTATCCAATCTCTAACTTTCAGAAAATATGAGAAAGATTAAGTCTTTTTGATCAATGTCACTAAAGCTCTTAATATCGATTGCGAGTCCCCAAAGAGTCTCATTTTTAAGAGTGCCTGGATCAAGCCATCTAAGAATTCCAAAACCAAAATTATAAGAGAGTTCTTGAGAAAGAAGCATGTTGCAACAGCATCAACTATATACGTTATGAGAAATATTCCTGAAAAGGAATATTTCTCATAATTTTATTTAAGAGAAAGATCATCGCTTAGGCTGAGAGTTTTGGTTAGCCAAAACGTCAGTTTTTTATGTCGGAAATTGATTTCCGACATAAAAAACGTTGGTAGCAATCTTCTACTGTTAGCCGTAGCCTAAATTATTTCTCTATTATGCTTGTTCGACTTCATCATTCAGCAAACAGTTGTCATGTAGAGCTTGGTAAACTAGCTGAGTTTCTACAATGCATGATGCCAGGTTGATACATTATTTTCTGTCGTTAGATTTGAATATGCGATTATCTCTCAAACTATTGAGAGATAATCGTAACCAGTTCACTAGAATCGTTCTCCTTTCTAATCAGTTAACCTAGGCTAACAGCCATTCAAGGCGAACGCCCAGAAGCTTTTTAGGGAATATAAGCAAGCACTCATACCTTTTAAAATTATGTTGGAAACAACAACTAACACAAACCGTCGACAATTTGCGCGGCAGCCGTTAGCCATGTTTTGTCAACTTCCAGGCTATAGTAGCAGACTGATGCCTACGATTGATATTAGTCAAGGTGGTGTCAGGATATATGCGGATAAAAAATTACCTATTGATAGTTGTTTTCATTTGCAGTTTTTTGTCTCTGACTGTATTACATTTACTCCTGTTGTAAAAGTTGTATGGGTAAGCGATGCAGAAAACCATTCCTATGCAGTTTATGAAATGGGGCTAGAATTTGTCAAAATTTCGTCAGTTGAGCTTGATGTTCTTATGGAAATGCGAAATTTTCAACGCTCAACTTCTAATTTCAGTCGTATGAACCATCAGTTAGTTGCTTAGACTAATACACGGGCATTCTTAATATATGAGTATCTCCAACAGGAAAACTCTGTAGACTTAGGGGTAGAGGGGGTAACGCACTGTGTGGGTGTCTCTATCAAGAATGCTTAAAAACCTAGGCCGTCATTTTATGGGAGCCCTTGTTTGATAGTAAGGTTTTTGACTTCTTTACATAAGCAAATCAGGGCATCATGACGTACAAAATTTTATTAATTGAAAAAAGTCATATTAATCAATGTATCCTGAGAGCTATCTTAGAGAAACAGGGGTATGAAACATTTATTGCCTCTAGCAGCCAGGAAGCACTCACATTAGCAGAAGAGCATTATCCCGAGCTTATTATCTGTGAATCAACAGGTCTAGACCAAGCAGGAACAGAAATTTGTCGATATATTAAGGCGCATAAAAAACTCTCAGATGCTCATTTTATTATGCTTGTCCGTGCTCGAATAGAAGAACGTATAAAAGCTCTGGAAGCCGGAGCTGACGATGTTTTGATTAAGCCTCTTGAACCCACTGAGCTTCAGGCAAAGATGAAAACAGGATTACGATTTTATCAGGCTAAACAAGATCTAAAGGCGCACTCTGAAAAACTAAGGAAGCAACAGGATTTTATTGATCAAGAATTAGCACAGGCTGCTTCGTATGTACAATCTTTATTGCCTAAAAAATGTATAGGAAAGCTTGAAATTGATTCATGCTTATTGCCTTGCAGCCGTTTGGGTGGAGATTTTTATGACTATTATTGGCTGGATAATGAGAACTTTATGTTCTATCTGTTAGATGTATCTGGCCATGGTATTGGTGCCGCTTTACCCTCTGTTTCAATCCATAATGTTTTGAGATCTAAAGCGTTACCAAATGCAGATTTCTACCAACCTGAGAGTGTATTAACGGCCTTAAATCAGCTTTTCCAGATGGAATTGGACAATCCACGTTTTTTCACTATGTGGTATGGCGTTTATAATTCTAAAACCTCAATCTTGACTTACGCTAATGCCGGACACCCATCTCCCATTTTAATTGCTCACAATGGTAAAGAAAGTGCTAGTGCAGAACTTATCGGTCAAAAGGGCACCTTTCCAGTAGGAATAATAGATGATGCCTCGTATTATAGTGAGAAAGAGTTGATTGAGCCTATGAGTGAATTATATCTATTCAGTGATGGCGCTTATGAGCTACAGCTAGATGATAGAAGTATCTGGAAAGTAGAAGACTTTCAAAATTGGTTACTGACTAACAATAAAAAGATAGCTTACAATGTTGCTGAACTATTAGATAACCTAAAGCAACATCATCATATCGATAACTTTTCCGATGATTGCTCAATAGTGAAAATCTCTTTTTAAAAGTCTACTCCTCCTTAGAAAGAGATTTTCGTTGAATTTTATTTTTAGATGTCTAGACTTTTCATAAGGCGTCTCTGCGGATTATATCAACAGCTTGTTCGTTATCGGTGACATCATAGTTATTCAACCAATCTCAAAATAAATCCATGTCATATATCAAAAGCAGCATGGTATAGCTTGTAAATTAGCATAAGCTATGCCATGCTGACTGCTGTGTAGTAACTAATTACACCTGGGTTATAAACTTCAGTAAACTAACTGGTAACCTTTTCAAAATCTCAAGTTATCACCCGGAAGGGGAAATCTCTAAGATGCTAGAGAGTCTGGAAAAAGGCATGAGTATCTTCAAAAATCTCGAAAACACGATCCATACCTGTCGAGTTAAAAAGTAATTCAACTTGATCTTGAATGCTACATAGACAGAGACGTATTCCCTTTTGTTTGGACAACTTTAAAAGCATTACGAGCGTGCTTAAACCAGCACTATTCATGAAGGTTATGTCTTTACAATCAATTAAAATTGTACTGACTCCCGTATTAACAATGTCGGTAATTTGATTCTTTATCGTACTGCTATTAGCTGTATCAACGATGCCTTTAAGTTGAGTGACTTCAACACCAGACATTTTTTGTGGTAAAGATTCTGTCATCTTAAGCTATGTGACAACCGATAATTGAACTAAAAACAATAAAATGATGTCTCCACATAAATGTGAGAATCATCAAATCTTATTTATCCACAAAGTAATCGAAAAAACAATCTATTAACTTGCTTTTTAATCTTGCAAACAAAAATAGGTGAGTTTTAAATCACTGATTCTCAGACGACAGCCTAAATCTAACACTCACAGTAATTAAAATCTAAAAATAGCCTCGCGACAAGTTCAAAAATAAGAGTCTTTATTCTATATTAAGATGATTCCCATTTTTCAAAATGATTCAACTTTTGTTAGCACTTCTAGCGTGCCCAATTTTTGATATTAGTTCAACCTGATGGAATAATTTGGTTAAATTGCTTAGAGAAAGCTTAAAAGCTTATCCCATGTCAAAAAAATCTAAAAATAGAGTATTTTCCCTGATCGTCCTAGCCTTAAAATTCCTTTCTAGAAGTATTCAAAGCAAGGGAGTGATCCTCGGCTAATCGATGAAATTAGCCCTAAATCGTTGAATCCTAGCCCCAACCCATAGGAATCTATTTTAGGTCTTATATTTCACTTTCACCATCTTCAGGCTGATGTATTTTGCCTGAAACGCTGAAAATCACGTCTAGAATACTGTGTAGTTAGCCGCTGCGTTATTTTAAGAAAGCAAGGCATGAATGAACTGAAAAATTACAAGCGAATAGACAATACCACCTAGAGTCTCTTGCAGATAGTTTAGTATAAACTTGCAGGTTTATACTCTTAAAACAATCGATAACTTTCTATATAGAAGATCTCTCTCAAGACATTTGGCTCAGGACCTTTTTTAATGAGTGTTGTAGAGGAAAGTATAATTTTTTACATTATTAGTATGTGAATAATACTTGTTCCTAAAATGTTCATTAGTAAAGAAGACTTACTATGTCTATATCTGCCAGAATTAAAAAAATAATCTCTTATCTTACTGATAACGATGATGTTTGGGGCGGATGGGAAGATAATGTTGACTATGAAGTCCGCGGTAAAGGTGGAAATGACAGACTTTATGGTTATAACGGCAATGACACATTGTTTGGGGACGATGGTGATGATGAGATTTATGGTGGTTTAGGCAACGATAGGCTGTTTGGTGGTCGTGGCAAAGATAAACTCTTTGGGGGCAATGGTGATGATGAAATAGACGGTGATAATGGCGATGATGAAATCTTTGGTGGCAATGGTCGTGATCGAATCCGGGGTGGCAAGGGTAACGATAAACTCTTTGGTGGTAATGGCGACGATGAGATCGATGGCGATGATGGTGATGACGAAATCTTTGGTGAAGGCGGTCGCAATAAGTTAAGGGGTGGTCGTGGTCGAGATCGCATCTTTGGTGGTAACGACAATGATGAAATCTCCGGTGGTGAAGATGAAGACACCCTCTACGGCAATAGTGGTGACGATTTTATCCAGGGAGATGAACATAATGACGCTATCTTTGGGGGTGATGGTGATGATACCTTAGAAGGCAATAGCGGTGACGACACTGTCTTTGGTGAAGCTGATAACGACACCATTTCCGGTAATGAGGGAGATGATTATCTAAATGGTGGTACCGGCAACGACACCATTAATGGTGATGCCGGTAATGACTATATCTATGGATACGATGGTGATGACAATCTATGGGGAAGTGGCGAGAACGATACCCTTGATGGTGGTAATGGAAATGACAGTCTTGTCGGTGGACTAGGAAATGATATTCTATACGGCGAAGATGGTGACGATACCTTAGTGGGGGTTGAGACCGATGGTGCCATGGGCGCTAACAGCATTGATACCTACGTAGGAGGAGCCGGTAATGATGTGTTTGTTCTGGGTGATGCAAACGGTGTGTTCTACGATGACGGCGATGCAACCACCAATGGAGCCAGTGACTATGCCCTGGTCAAAGACTTTAACCGCTTCGAAGATACGATTCAGCTAAATAGCACGGTCAGTGACTATGTGATGGCGGATTTACCATCCAGCCTGGAAGCTGCCTTTTCTGGTATGAATGTAGCCGGTATCTATCAAGATACTGACGGTAATGGAACTTGGGATAACACGGATGAACTGATTGCAGTTGTGGAGCATCTGTCTCCTGAAAGCTTGGTGTTAGATGCTGCCTATTTCCAGTACACCGATGAGCCTAATCAATCCCCCTGGCATCCTGCTAACAATAGTGATTGGGAACTCGTGTTTAGTGATGAATTTGATTTATCTACCCTAGATAGTAGTAAGTGGAGCACCAAATATAGTCACAATGTCTATGGTGGTCGCACTAATCCCTGGAACGGTGAACATCAGGCTTATGTAGGAGACAATGAGGTTATTAACGGCGTAGAGTATGATGCCTTTGATTTTAACAACGGTGTCTTGAGTATCGTTAGTCAAAAGGTTGATCAGTCCCTGACCCTTGATGTTGAAGACACGGCTGCTGGCTTTGATCCAGTTAAAACCTTTGACTATACTTCCGGCATCCTAAACAGTGACGACAACTATGCCTTTACCTATGGCTATATGGAGATGCGGGCGCAAGTTGTTGCGGGGCAAGGTTTATGGCCTGCTTTTTGGATGCTACCTACCCATGGCGGTTGGCCCCCTGAGATCGACATTATGGAAACTCTGGGACACCGTACTGACACTGTGTTCAACAGTCTCCATTACACGGACGATAATGGAAGTATTGCCTCTGAGAAAGGAGAACAAACCTTTAGCGGTATGGACTTCTCTGCTGGCTTCCATACATTTGGTGTGGAATGGTCAGACACTGAACTGACCTGGTTCGTAGATGATCAAGCTTTGTACAGTGTTGACCATGACATTCCTGATGTCTCCATGTATCTATTAGCCAATATGGCTGTAGGTGGTTACTGGCCTGGCAGTCCCGATGAGACCACTCCTGAAACCAGCGCCTTTGAGATTGACTACATTCGCGTTTATCAGGATAAAGAAGGAACTCTTCATGGCGGGTCTAAGAATGATACTCTCTCAAAGGCCTTGGGTCACATTGCTGGTGAAGCCGGTAATGATGTCTTGCAAGGTGGTTATGGAGATAATACGCTTTTGGGCGGTAGCGGCGATGATAGGCTCACAGGCACCGATATAGTAAATGCAGGTCTAGGAGAAATTGACATCCTCACTGGTGGTAGTGGTGCAGATCTCTTTGTCCTGGGTGAAGCGGGTCAGGTCTTTTATGATGATGGTGAGCTGCTGCTGGATGGTGTGTCTGACTATGCGTTGATTACAGACTTTAACTTGTCACAGAATGATCAAATTCAGTTGGTTGGTAATGCCTTAAATTATCAGCTAGGAGTTTCGTCTGATGGCTTCTCTACTGAGCTATGGTATCGAACGGCGACAGCCCAAGATGAGTTAATTGCTGTTCTAGATCAGCAAGTGGTTAATGACTTTAACACCGGTTTCTCATTCATAGCATAGGGTAATTGCTCCCAGAGTGAAGGAACAATAGAGGAGCGATAAGTTGCTACCCTAAAGAATGTCTATTTTCACCCAACAATCGTGACATCTCAAGGAAGGTTGAAAGGTGATATCAGATTTGCCCCAACATTTCTAATCTTGTAATCACCGCTCTCCTTGACTCTTTATCAGCATCCTTGCCCGATTAGGGCTGGTTAAATAATGTGCAGTTAACGTATAGGCGCACATGGTTCAAAACGTCGGTGATCGCTGAAAGCTAGAAATAGCAACAGCTATGTGCACAATCGATCATACAGATACATTTTCTAAGTACAAGGCATTCAGGAAGAACGATCGTGGTCAATCATCCATCTATCCTAACCAACTGGGATTTAGTTTTTGAGGATAACTTTGACGGCTCAGAACTCAACCAGGATAACTGGAATACAACCTACTACTATGGTAGCCGCACCAACACTTTTAATGACGAAGCACAGTATTATGTCGATGAAGCACTGACTGTAGCAAATGGAACGCTCAGTATAAGTGCTAACAAATTAGATCAACCCCTTGAGGCCTTTGAAGGGGTTGATCAATATCTCCTGGCACAGCAGGGCAAAGATTTGTTCTTTGACTATACATCAGGAATGATTTCCGGGCATGACAAGATTGCCTTTACCTATGGCTATATGGAAATTAAGGCATCTCTACCGGTTGGACAGGGCCTTTGGCCCGCCTTTTGGATGTTGCCAAGCACAGGTGAATGGCCTCCTGAAATTGACATTATGGAATTTTTAGGGCACCAGACAGATACTGTCTATGGGACACTGCATTACCAAGACCCTGACGCTCCCAACGGTAATGCCATGGAAGGTAACTCTGTCTCAGGAATAGATTTTTCGGAAGGAGAGCATACCTTTGCAGTGAAATGGACTCCCGAAAGAATCACTTGGTTTGTAGATGGCCAAAAAGCCTTCACAATTACTGGGAACATTCCTCAACAGGCCATGTACTTATTAGCAAATTTAGCCGTTTGTGGTTCCTGGCCAGGAGATCCGGATCATACAACCCTTTTCCCTAGCAGCTATGACATTGATTACATCCGAGTATATCAAAATAAAAGAGGTATCTTACATGGTGGACTAGGTGACGATACCTTAAGTCGTACTAGAGGCGATATTTATGGCGGAGCGGGTGACGATGTCTTAAGTCTCTCAAAAATAGGCAATTTATATGGTGAAGACGGTAATGACATCCTGAATGGTGGTGAGAGAAAGAATGTCTTAGATGGTGGTACTGGTGATGACCAGCTTTTTGGCTATAAAGGGCATGACGAACTTGATGGGGGTACAGGTAATGACCATCTTGATGGTGGGTGGGGGCATGATCAGCTGAATGGTGAAGACGGTGATGACTATCTCTTTGGTGATCGAGGTCGTGACATCCTCAATGGTGGCGCTGGCGATGATAAGCTTGATGGTGGGTGGGGGCATGATCAGCTGAATGGTGAAGACGGTGATGACTATCTCTTTGGTGATCGAGGTCGTGACATCCTCAATGGTGGCACTGGTGGTGATGAGCTTGATGGTGGACTGGGACAAGACCACCTTGATGGTGGGGCAGGTAATGATCTCTTAGAGGGAAATTTTGGCCATGATTATCTCCAGGGCGGTCTAGGAAACGATCAGCTATTTGGTGATAAAGGGAGAGATAGCCTGATAGGCGTTGATATCAATGCATCAACTAGAACAGCCTTGGTTGGTATCAATGAAATTGATATCCTGACTGGTGGTGAAGGCGCTGATATCTTTTATTTAGGCGATACAACTAGCGCATTCTACGATGATGGGGATAATCTTTCATTAGGTGAATATGATTATGCCCTTATCAGTGATTTCAACTATAAACAGAATGATTTAATCCAACTACACGGGTCTTTAGATGACTATTTGTTAGAAGCTACTGCAGAGGACTTAGAGCAAGGTATTGGAATTTATCTGAAGACAGCAGGACAGAATGAACTGATTGGTATTGTGGAAAATGTAACTGACTTGAATCTATCTAATCAGTTTTTCAAGATTGCTGATTCGGTAGCTGTATAGTGGTTGATTAATTTTCTATAGAAAATCTATAGTGCAGACTTTTTATATGATAAATCCTGCGCTATAGATTGATAAATATAGCTTGATATAGCATAGCTCAAGGTATAGATAATCTCCAGAAGGCTTAGAGGTAAATGACTATATGCGTAGCAAATTTCTGAATGCATTCAGTATTACTATTGTCGTCTATTTGTTCTACGGTTGGCCCGTTAAACCACTGAACACTCCAAACAATATGTTACTTATAAGTCTGCCGTTATTTGGGAATAACCACCCAGCTTTAGCATACATGAACAAGTTATATTTTTATAACTGATAAGATTCTTTCACTTTTATACATAGAAATAGATAGAAATGACTTTTCTGAAGGTTCTAAAGACGAAAAGGTGATTGTCTATAAAAAGTCTTAAGTTGCTGCTTTTATCGAATAATGTAAATCTTACGTGACTAATGGTCTTATTCACAGGCTTATCTTTGGGGACGACTAATCGAAACTGTACTTAGGACTTGTTAAAAATTAAAATCATGGCTTTGATCCTTTAAATCACGGTTTAACAAGCCTTTCCGGTTTAAACCATGAAGTAGTTTCTTAACAGATCCTTAGGTGGATACGAATATATAGTGGCTCTACGAGATAGTCACGGCAACCTCCTGGGAGATAACTCATTATTATTTAAGATCGTCTCGCCTACAGCTAGTAATATTTTCAGTCGTGAAATTGAAAATATTACTAGCCCCAGAAGAAGTTACTTTAAGTGATGCATAACTCTTTAACCTCACAACAATGCAATAGGTAAGATCGCTCTGAATTACAAATCTATCAGAACTTATAAAAATCTTATTTGTCAACCAATGGCCAAAAATCAAACGCTAAATAGACAGTTCACACTTTTTTTCACGATTGTTTTTATTGGTGGAACTGTCATCAGCGGCATTGCACTCTCTAATGCAATGCAACAACTGGCCAAAGTCGAGATCAAAGCACGAGCACACATGATGATTCAGACCATGAATGCCGTGCGTAACTATACAAGCGAAAGCATCAAACCTCAACTAGCTGATCAGTTGGCTCAATCTAGCTCGTTTATTAGAGAAACTGTACCTGCATACGGTGCTAGAGAAGTATTTGAACATTTTCGAGAATCTCCTGAGTACAGTAACTTCCTATATAAAGAGGCTACATTAAATCCATCAAATCCTAGGGACCAGGCTGATGAGTTTGAAACCGATATAGTCAACACTTTCCGTCAGGATAGTGCCCCTGACGAACTCAGTGGGTATCGAGAACAGGACGGTAAAAAGCTTTTTTATATTGCTCGTCCTTTAGCGATAAAAAAAAGTAGCTGTTTAGAATGTCATGGCCGTGTCGAAGATGCTCCCCAAAGCATGATAGCGACCTATGGTAATCAACGAGGATATAACTGGCAAATAAACGAGGTGGTTGCTGCTCAAACTATTTATGTACCTGCTAATACCTTACTAGAACAAGGCTACCATTACCTGAAGCTGGTCATGGCCGTCATTATTGGCATGATGGCCACCATCATATTCCTTATGAATCGCCTACTAAAACAGAAGGTGGTGCACCCCCTCAAGAAACTAACTCATTTAGCAAAGCAAATTCGTGGAAATGAATTTCCCACTTTAGACGACTGGCAACAGAAATTTACTAGTCTAAACCCCATTGCTAAACGACCAGATGAACCTGGTGAACTTGCCCGTGCTTTTCAGCATATGGCTTACGAAGTAGTTACCCGTGAGCAGTCTCTCAAACAAGCAAAGGAAACGGCTGAAGAAGCTGCACAGGCAAAAAGTGATTTTCTGGCTACCATGAGCCATGAAATTCGCACGCCTATGAATGGGGTGATTGGTATGACGGGACTATTACTAGATACTGATCTGAATGATCAGCAAGTTGGTTTTGTTTCTACTATTCGTCATAGCGGTGATAGTCTGCTTCGTATTATCAACGATATTCTTGATTTTTCTAAAATTGAATCTGGCAAGCTAGATTTAGAAGAATGCCCTTTTAATCTAAGATCTTGCATTGAAGAGTGTCTGGACCTAGTCGCACCAAAGGCGTCAACAAAGCGCTTAGAATTGGCCTACCAAATTGACATGGATATGCCTGTGAGCCTAGTTGGGGACGTAACCCGGTTGCGCCAAATCCTAGTGAATTTATTAGGCAATGCTGTCAAATTTACCCATGAAGGCGAAATTGTTATTCGGGTTATTGCGGAACCTATATTAGATGTGAACTCATCTGATCAACCCTTATATCTTATTCGCTGTTGCGTAAGTGACACCGGTATTGGAATTCCCGCAGATCGAGTCGAGTCTCTTTTTGATGCATTTCAGCAAGTTGATTCATCCACTACACGTAAATATGGAGGCACTGGTCTAGGACTGGCAATTAGCAAACGTCTTTGCCATGCTATGGGAGGAGAAATCTGGGTTGAAAGTGAGCTAAATAAGGGATCAAAATTCTTCTTTACTATCAAAGCCCAGTCCATTTCAGAGAATAATCTAGAACTACCCAAGGTTGAACTTAAAGGTAAACGGTTATTGCTTGTGGATGATAATGACACTAATCGCAAGATCCTTACCCATCAAGCAGAGCAATGGAAAATGGAGGTATTTCCTGCCCGATCAGGCTACGAAGCCTTAGGCGTAATTGGGCAAATAGAACAGCCTTTTGATGTGGCCATTCTAGACATGCAAATGCCAGGTATAGATGGTTTAATGTTGGCTCCAAAGCTGAAGCTTCAGTGTCCTAACTTACCAATGGTAATGCTCACATCTATTCGTACTCATGACCTCAAGGAAAAGGCTTTACGGGCGGGAATTGTTGCTTTTTTAAATAAGCCATGCCGACAGAATGATCTATACAATGCCCTGACCCATGGCATTACGGGTAAAGTAACTTACCACTCCGGTTTGACTAAGGATAACAAGATAGACAATACAATGGCACAAAGGTTACCATGCAGAATTTTAGTAGCCGAAGACAATATGGTAAACCAACAACTAGCCAAACAATGGCTGGCCAAGTTGGGATACCGTCCAGATTTGGTTAGTAATGGATTGGAAGTTCTCGACTGCCTAAAGCGCCAAACATACGACGTCATCTTGATGGATATTCAGATGCCAGAAATGGATGGCCTAGCTGCAACAAAGATGATTCGACAATCATGGTCCGAAAATGAGCAGCCTTACATTATTGCAGTGACAGCCAATGCTATGATAGGGGATCGAGAGAAGTTTCTGGCGGCAGGGATGGATGATTATATCAGTAAACCTATTCATATTGACAACCTGATAAAAGCTTTAGAAGAGTATCCCATTGACAGACGTACGGCTGCACATATCAAAGAACCACTAGCTCATAACTCTCTGAAAACATCTGCCGAACTAACGACTGCTGAAAAAACGACCGATCTAGATAGAGTCCGCTTAGAACAAACACTAGCTCCATTAGGTGGTTTGGCATCTGAAAAATTAAAATTATTTGTCGATATATATCTGAAAGAAAGTTCGCAGTTAATCAAAGCCTTTAAAGAGGCTATTGATGAACAAAATGCTCAGCAGATTCAACATGCAGCCCACACCCTAAAGTCAAGTAGTGCAGCATTAGGATTAGTAACAGTTCAGCGGTTGTGTCAATATATCGAAAATGAAAGTCGTGCTGGCAATATTGCCCTGGCCAGCTCTGTAATCAAACTTGAAATAGCTCTTAATGAGGGGATAACGCTTCTTCAAGCTATCATCGATCAAAACGACAATATTGCATCTCAATCTTCTCAGGTCTAAAAATACTCCTATTAATGATAACGATAAAAAAGTAATTGTTTTGGGGAATCTAATAGCAGTGCAGCTACAACATTTAGTCAATGGATTCCATAAGAACTTAGTTATAGCTTTGTGCTCATTTCCACCACATGAATTATCGGCTAAAGCTTTGGATAGCGATGGCTGTGGACAATGAAATCAGATGAATATCTTCATCCGATTGATATAGGTTTCTTAAATAAAGATTATCTCGGTAACGTAGTTTACTACAAAAGCTATGAAGCGAACTTTTAGACTTCTACTATCATTAGCTATTGCTGTCTTTCTAGCTACTTGTATCCCGCAATTTAAGGGACACACTCAGGCTCCAGACTCTTCCGTGAAAGTATTACTTAACCAAGTGGGATACTATCCACAATGGCTTAAAGTCGCCTTTATATCGAGTCCTCTTAAAGGAACTCCTATACAGCTTATAAACTTAGATAATCAACAAGTTGTTGAGTTAGATCCCTCTGAGCCAGTACAGTCGGAGCGCCTCAGTGGAGATGTTTTACAACCTGTTGATTTTAGTCATATTCAACAACCTGGAAAATACATAGTTCGAGCGGGCTCAGCAGAATCAGCCCCCTTTAGTATCTCTGACAACGCATACCAAACGACGCTAATATCGCTGCTAAGATCATATTACCTACAGCGTTGTGGTGTAATTTTAGATGACCCTATTACGGGTTTATACCATGCGCCTTGTCACCTGCATGATCATAACTTAGCTCATGCAGATACGCTGCACCAAGTCAATGACAAGATCAATGCTACGGGAGGATGGCATGATGCAGGAGATTATGGCAAATATGTTGCTACAACAGCCACAACAGTCGCTCGTATTCTTAGCCTTTACGAACAGCACCCTAGTCTCTTTTGGGATGGTCAACTAACCATTCCAGAAAGCGGTAACGGCATTCCTGATGTTTTAGATGAGATGAAATTTGGCCTAGATTGGATGCTACGAATGCAGCGTTCTGATGGGGCTGTCTATCGCAAACTTTCTGGCTCGGAATGGCCCATTGGGATGGCACCTGACGAAGATGCTCAAACCCGCTATATCTACGGCATTTCTACCCCTGAAACAGGTAAGCTTGCTGGTGCCATGGCCATGGCGGCCCGAGTCTTTGAATCATTTGATGTCAACTTGGCCGATCAATATCAGGCTTCCGCAGACCTAGCCTGGCAGTATTTAGAAGGGCAACCAACCATGCAAGTGGATTGGTATGAAGGTGATGATAGTGGTTCTGGGAAATACTTAGCTTCAGATATTGATCGAGAAGAGAGTCTTAAAACTGACCTTGATGATCGCTTCTGGGCAGCAGTGGAGTTATATATTTCCACTGGCAACAAAAAGTATCAGCAATATTTAGAGACCCATTTATTAGAAATCACCTACACCCTATTTGAATGGAAAGATCTATCACCGTTAGCTTTAGTAGACTACAGACTGCAGAAACGCCAGCCTAGCTCATCCGAACTGAATGCAATCATTGACCAAAAGCTACTAACAAAAGCAGATGAGATTCTAACGAGGGTAGAGAATAATGGTTACCGTTTAGCCAACCATCGCTTTATTTGGGGCTCAAATAAACTGGCCGCAGAAGAAGGTATTACTTTAGCCTATGCGTATCAAATCAGCCAGGAGCAACGCTATCAATATGCTGCTTTGGATCAACTTCATTTTCTCTTAGGGCGAAACCCCTTTAATCAGACGTTTGTGACGGGAGTTGGGGCAAACCCTGTACGTCATGTAAATCATCTTTTTGCTCGGGCTAAAGGATTGCTGATTCCTGGTTTAGTTGTTGGAGGTCCCAATTCTGATGCCCAAGATAATATTGCACCAAAAGGTCTAGGTATATTGAGTTATTTGGATGATGAGAAGTCCTATGCAACCAATGAATATGCCATTGACTATAATGCTTCGCTGATTGGGTTGATTGGTTTATTAATTAGTGGAAATGCTTAAATATGAGACGTGCGGAGGTTTGATACTTACCAATTCATATCTAACATCCATTAAGTTTACCTAATAATATGGTTCTGCTCCTAAAACAGTTTTAAGTACCAACAAAGTAATGTTGTTTATCTAGTCTCGTTAATGGGAAAACTCAATAGGACAAATATCTCTGCTAGTTGAGCGAGCATACTCTATCACCATTGACAAGAAGATTAGGATTAGTCTTATTCTTACTCAATAAATTGAGATTCAGTGAAAATACTAAGGTAATTGGATTAGAGAAACAAGAGTCACTTACAACTATTTTAATTGACGGATGAGTAGCTTAATTGGTCAGCTGGACCAGAAACCATTGATGAACAATATCCAAGTGCGCTTGCGCGATCGCACCTTGCTATTTCGTTACCTGGTTTTAGTGAATCTAATCGTTGGGACATGGTATTTGCAATGGCGCTTAACCCAATCCCTTAATACAGAGGCCCTTTGGTTTTCAGTCCCCCTTGTATTAGCTGAAATATATATGTTTATGGGAGGCATACTGTTTTTAGTTGGGTTATGGCGACCGATTGAGCGACGGGTCAAAAACCTGGATCAACTCACACCAACGTTATCAAAAACAGACTATCCAACTGTTGATATATTTATTACGTGCTACAGCGAACCTGTTGATATTGTTCAAGAAACAGCACAGGCAGCACTAAAAATAGATTATCCTGTCAATAAGCTCCGAGTTTACATACTGGATGACGGTAATTCTCCAGACATGCGAGCTATGGCAGAACAACTTTGTATACAGGATCTGCAATCACCAAAGTTACAACTCGCCGCTGAACAAATAGAAGCTGAACGTTATTATTTAAGTAGTCGCCTAGAACAAATACAGTATTTACAACAAGATTTAGAATCGATTGAAGAAACCCTGAGTTGTCAGAGAATTCAAATAAAAACCGATTTTAATGAATTGGAATCACTCATGGATTGGTTTAGTACCATGAAACAGCCCATGATTCCCAACAAGGATTGGTTTGCAGCACAAACCTTATTAGGTGAGGGGTTTGATAACGTAGTCAGCCATGCCCATAAACATTTACCCCCAGACACCCCCATTGACTTAGAGCTTGTTATTCTAAATGGCGACATTATCATACGTATTTGGGATCAAGGTGCCCCCTTTGATTTTGAGAAGCATTTACAAAAACTACCTGATGAGATTGATCAAAATGCAGAACGGGGAAGAGGCATTAGCATTTTAAAGCAGCTTGCAGATCACCTGACTTATGTACGTGAACCCAGTGGTCGTAACTGCCTGATCATGATCAAGCAATTTGTACCGCAAAGTTCTATACAAGATCATCAATATTGGCAAAGCCAAGGGTACCTACAAAGCACACGACAACTTCTATTGCTGACTCAGCCAGAATACACTAGTACCACATCAACGTTTGAGGCTGAAGTTCATAAGCTAGAAGGACAAATTGACAAACAAACCACTGCATTAAGTGATCTAGCACGCTGCCGCTACATCGCACGACACAAACCTAAAGATCGCCCACACCATGCTAAAGCAGGCAATATTAACCATGCCATTTTCTGCGGTGAAACCCAGGGTGACTTTATTGTCACTCTAGACGCTGACCATATTCCTAAACCACAACTTTTGCAGCGGGTATTACCTAATTTTTTCCGATTCAACTTAGAGCAAGGGCGCTATGAGCTGAATAAAGTCGCTTTTGTACAGACACCTCAAGCATTTTACAACCTACCTAAAGGCGATCCCTTTGGCCATGAAGCTCACTTTTTCTATGGTCCTATTCAACAAGGGAAGGACGGGATGAATGCTGCATTTTATACCGGAACCAATGCGATCTTACGACGAGAAGCATTGGTAAGTATGGGTTTACAGCATTTTGCCAATGATTTTATAGCCGATGAAAGTCGCTTAGACGAATTTGATTTGATTGGTGGAGTCTCTAGCATTAGCATCACAGAAGACATGAACACAGCTATGCGCCTCCACTCGGCGGGTTGGCAGTCCGTTTATCACCATGAAATTTTGGCAGAGGGACTTGCACCTGATGATCTTAGCTCAACTTTAACCCAAAAGTTACGTTGGGCTCAAGGAACAATACAGGTATTAGTACGAGATAATCCTCTATTCAAGTCAGGCCTGACATTCTGGCAACGGATGCAATATTTTCAGACGATGTACAGCTATTTTGCAGGTTTCTTTGTAATTGTCTTTCTAGCCTGTCCAATAATTTCATTTTTCACGGGTCTAAGTCCTGTTAGCAGCTACGGCCCAGCGTTTATATTACACTTTGTGCCAACCTATGTAATTAACCGCCTCAATTTGTTGGCAGCAGCATGGAAAGTCCCTAAAAAAGAAGTATGGCGTAATGAACAATATGCCATTGCCCTTTTTCCGCTACAAATCCAGGCCGTCTGGAGTGTTTTAACGGGCAAAAACGTCTCATTTAAGGTCACCCCTAAACAACGACAATCTGGCGTATTCTGGGAGCTTGTACGCATACAATTAATTGTTTTTGGCCTTACTATTGCAGGTATGGCCTGGGGACTACTCCAATTGGTCTTGGGTCATTGGCCAGATCCCCTAATATACCTGGTCAATGTGGGGTGGAGTTGTTACCACCTGGCGTTATTATGGGTCGTCATTCGGGCAGCCTATTGGCAACCTAAGACAAGTTCCTAATCTATTTCTAGGCTCTAGTTCTTGCAATGGTTTTACAAAATACACCATTGGCTATTGTGTAAAAGCAGAATAAGTCAAGTAGCAACATCCGACCTTCGACAAATTTGATTAGAACTATATCATCATCTCTAGGAGATTCTCATGACTACAAATCTTAAAACACTTGAGCCCGCAGGCATCCTAGATGGTGCTACAACTAACGAGCTTAAGCTTCAAGTCACCGACTTATTACACGAAGGTATCGACATTGTTTTGTTAGATATGAATCAGGTGACATTTATGAATAGCACTGGTATTGGAGCAATGGTTGCTATGTTAAAAATCGTACGTGCTAGGGGCAAACAAATTTATCTTTGTGGGCTAACAGAGCAGGTCAAAATGTTATTTGAACTCACAAAAATGGATCGAGTATTTAAAACTTTTATAGATCAACAGGACTTTGAAGCAAAGATTTTAGCTGCTTAAGGTGAGTTGAGACTCCACACTCTTTAAGGAATATGGGAGATAGAAAACGCTCATTTTTTAGATAGGTAATTTAAACGGTGCTGACCTTGAGAAAATAACTCTAGCTACAGGCTTAGCCATGCTATCTCTGCCTCAAAGACTACTTAGTCCTTTCAAAGCACGTCTTTCCCGACACATTGCTTTGTGGGTATTTAGTAGTATTGTCTTAATTGAAGCCTTGATTGTCATTCCATCTTGGCAAAAAAAAGAGAAAGAGCTACTACAACAGCTTGAGGACACAGGATTTGTTGCTATACATTCCTGGGCAAGGTTCAATGCAGCTAATAGTGAGAGTCAACCTTTAGCAATACCTCAAGGGAATCTTGCTTTGCCCCCTTTGGTCAAAGGAATTATTCTTTATGATCTTGATGGCCAAGTTCTAAAGCACGTGGGAGAGGCACCTGCTTTAGAACTTGGCCAAATAGACTCAAATCTTCCTCTACAGCAACGTAGCAATAATGATCAAAGATATGATGTAGTGTGGCCTGCCGATAGGCTAGGGGGTGAGTATACTGTCATCGCCAGATTGGATGCATCCAATATCCAGCCAGAAGTCATAGATTACTTTTGGCGTATGGTCTTTTTTGTTCTGATAATTTGTTTGTTTGTAACAATTGCTACCATGTTGGCTTTGGGGCCAGCTGTGATTCAACCGATTTTACGTCTTCGGGATGATCTACTGTTGGCAGCTGAGCAAGGCATAGGGCTAGAGCAAAAAAACGCTAGTTTTTATTCTCTCTCTGTACAGCGTCGCGATGAGTTGGGAGAGGTAATGACGGCTTTTAACGCTATGTTAAAGCGAACTTCAGAACATGTGATTCAGCTGAAAGATCTGGAAATAAAAATGTTGGAAAGGCGAGAGCGAGAAATTGCGATCGCACGAGATGAAGCCCTTGCTGCTGTAGAATCTAAAAGCAATTTTTTGGCCAATATGAGTCATGAGATCCGGACGCCCATGAATGGGATTCTCGGCATGTCCGGGTTACTTCTCGATACTGAACTCACACAGCAACAGCGGAATTTTTCAGAAACAATTTGGAATTGTTGCAATTCGTTGATTACTATCATTAACGATATTCTTGACTTTTCCAAGATCGAGTCCGGCAAGCTTGATCTAGAGGAATGCCCTTTTGAATTACGTACCTGTATTGAGGAGTCCCTTGATCTACTGGCCGCTAGAGCAGCTGAAAAGGGTTTGGAACTTGCCTATATTGCTGACCCCTCCACGCCTACTAGATTCCTAGGGGATGTCACTCGTCTACGCCAGATTTTAGTAAACCTGATTGGTAATGCAGTGAAATTTACCCATGAGGGTGAAGTATTAGTTAAAGTTCGCACAACGCCACTCCAACAATCTTCCATAGAAGATATCGAACTAAAAGACATCAGTCATGCACAGGGTAAAGAATCCCTGGTTACCCTTCATTTTGATATTCAAGATACAGGAATCGGCATTCCTACCGATAAAATGGATCGTCTTTTCAAATCATTTAGTCAGGTTGATGCATCTACTACTCGTCAGTATGGTGGTACAGGCTTGGGGCTAAGCATTAGCAAACAACTCTGTGAACTAATGGGTGGCAAAATGATGGTAACTAGTGTTGTTGGAGAGGGATCGTGTTTCTCGTTTTCGATAGTAGTAGACGCTCTACCCACGCTAGAAAATGAGCAAGTCTCTGATATCGCCCATCAACTTAAAGACAAACGGGTATTGATTGTAGATGATAATGCTACTAATCGTGAGATTTTGACCCTCCAAACTCAGTCCTGGGAAATGCAACCCACCACTGCCCAGTCAGCCTATGAAGCTTTAGGCATCTTAAGTTGTCAGCCTTCCTTTGATGTGGCTATTCTTGATATGCAAATGCCAGAGGTCGATGGCCTGACCCTGGCTCATAAAATTCGTGATCAGGCCTATGGTAAGAAATTACCTCTGATCATGCTCACATCCTTAGGTAGACCTGAGGTTGATCCTAAAGCCCTAGATCAAGCTAAATTTAGTGCTTTTCTAAACAAACCCATTAAACAATCTCATCTTTATGATGCGCTTGCCCAAGTATTTAGTGATCAGCCTATCAAAATACAAAAGTCTATATCTGATCAACAATCTGGACTAGATAGTACTTTGGCTCAAAGCCACCCCCTCAGAATATTGGTCGCAGAAGATAATCTGGTCAATCAACAACTTATTCGTCAATGGCTTGATAAATTAGGCTACCGTTCGGATATTGTCGGCAATGGTTACGAAGCCATCGATGCCTTAAAACGGCAGCCCTACGATGTCATTCTAATGGATGTTCATATGCCTGAAATGGATGGACTGACTGCAACAGAGGAAATTTGTGAACAGTGGTCTACAGCTAACCGGCCTCATATTGTTGCCTTAACCGCCAGCGCCATGAAAGGTGATCGCGATCTATGTATGGCTGCTGGCATGAATGACTACATCAGTAAGCCAATTCATGTTCCAGACTTGATTGCTGTACTAAAAAAAGTAATACCTTTAGAAGTCTCTAGTTGTGCTCCTACCTTAGACAGAAACCTACTGGAACCCACCTTAATAGCGTTAGGAGGTTTAGAGTCTGATACATTTTCAGACTTTAAAGAACTATTTATAAGTGAAGCATCAGCCTTAGTCTCAAAAATTGTAGAGGCTATTCAAACCAATAATCATGAACAACTAGAACATACTGCTCACGCCTTAAAATCCAGTAGTGCAGCACTTGGTGGAGTAAGTCTTCAAACGTTGTGCCAAACTCTAGAAAAAACTGGTCGCTACAAAGACCCAATAGATACTAGTTACACTGAGCAAATAACTTCAACGTTTATGACGTTTAAAACAGCGTTAGCAGCATTACAGTAATTTACTGTTTACAGCATCTAATTTCAAACTTCAACAGAAAGGTCTTTTTACCGCTCCATAAAGTAAAACTTATTTCTAGAGTAAGCGACGCTAATTTTTTATTATAAGGACTGCTAGATTATGAAAAGAGTAGCAAAGAAACTTTTGCGCCAGTTTCGGCAAAGTTTAGCATTACGCTACTTAACCATAGCTGGGTCTTGTGCACTCACTACGCAACTGGTTTTTGGGCTAATCCAAGTCCAACGAACTCAAGCACGACAAATCACTAGCTTACGTAATCAGGTAGAAAGCAAAGCTGATTTTCTTAGCGATGTTGTTCCAGAAGCAATCTTGAGCCTCGATCTTTTGTACTTAGAGACATTAATGCAAAAGACTACGGAAGATGTCGACATTGTTTATAGTGTAATTATCAATCAAGAAGGCAAGATCATCACACAATCCCTCGACCATAAGAATTCTTTAGTCAAATCAACAATAGATAAGTCAGGTACTCAAGCTAGTGATACATTAAGTGTCTTACAATCTCTCAGTACTCTACCCCAAATACGCCAGGTAGAAATTCCCATTGAATCACTTGAACAGCCCTTAGGGGAAGTTCGCTTGGGCTATTCACATCAAAGACTACGTCAAGAAAGCATCTTGGCAGTCCTATTCCATGTCAAAATAGCGGCATTGGTAAGTCTGCTATTGGGGCTACTTACGATAGTACTATTTCATCGGCAAGTACATACCCCTCTTCGAGCATTAAACAAATTTGCCCGATCCTTTGAAGAAGGGAATTTGGAACAACGCATTCAAATTAAATATCCGGATGAAATTGGTCAGGTCAGCCGAGCCCTTAATCAAATGGCTGATCAATTACAGGAAAATTTAGTTGGACTTGCGATCGCACGTGATGAGGCATTGGCTGCTGCCCAATCAAAAAGTGATTTCTTAGCTAACATGAGTCATGAAATCCGTACACCCATGAATGGCATCCTTGGAATGTCTGGTCTATTACTCGACACCGATCTCACCCAGGAACAACGAAATTTTTCAGAAACAATTTGGAACTGTTGTAATTCCTTAATCACTATTATTAATGACATCCTCGATTTTTCTAAAATTGAGTCAGGGAAGCTCGATATGGAAGAGTGCCCATTTGAGCTTCGAACTTGTATTGAGGAATCGTTAGATTTACTTGCCACTAAAGCAGCTGAAAAAAACTTAGAACTTGCTTATCTAGCAGAGCCAGGTATACCTGACCGACTAGTGGGTGATGTCACTCGATTACGCCAAATTTTAGTCAACTTAGTGGGTAACGCAATCAAGTTTACCCACGAAGGAGAAATATTAGTCAAAGTTCATGCCAAGCCTTTTACTACTGCTTCACAAACACATATAGACCAAGATATCGAAAAGGATTATGTAACCATCCATTTTGATGTGCAAGATACAGGTATTGGCATCCCTACCGACAAAATGAACCGTCTCTTCAAATCCTTCAGTCAAGTGGATTCTTCCACTGCACGAAAATACGGTGGTACAGGATTAGGACTTGCTATTAGCAAACAACTTTGTGAACTAATGGGTGGCAATATGAGTGTCACGAGTGTTGTGGGAGAAGGTTCTTGCTTTTCTTTTTCGATTGTTGTTGAAGTACTGCCCTCCTTAGAACTCGACGTAGAATCTGAAACACATCAACTCAAAGGAAAACGCGTACTAATTGTGGATGATAATGCCACCAATCGTAAAATGTTGGCTCTTCAAACTCAATCTTGGGATATGCAATCAACAGTAGCCCAGTCTGCTTATGAAGCCCTGGGTATTCTAAGTTGTCATCAAGATTCCTTTGATGTAGCTATTCTTGATATGCAAATGCCGGAAGTGGATGGACTGACACTTGCTAATGAGATTCGCACTAAACCTTATGGGAAAACTCTCCCTCTAGTAATGTTAACATCTGTGGGAAAACCAGAACTTGCAGAAAATGCTTTGAAGAAAGCTAACTTTCAGGCATTCCTCAATAAACCCATTAAACAATCTCATTTGTATAACGTTCTCAACCAGGTTTTTGTCGATCAGCCTGTCAAGATACAGACACCTGAGGTGACAAATGAGGCGGATTTATATGATAGTACGCTAGCCCAAAAACACCCTCTCCGAATTTTAGTTGCAGAGGACAATCTAGTAAATCAGCAACTGATCCGCCAATGGCTTGGCAAAATGGGTTACCGACCTGATTTAGTCGGTAATGGTTATGAAGCCATCGATGCCCTGAAACGGCAAACCTATGATGTCGTTCTAATGGATGTCCATATGCCTGAGATGGATGGATTGACAGCGACCGCTGAAATTTGTAAACAATGGTCTGTCGACAAACGGCCTTATATTATTGCCTTAACGGCCAATGCAATGAAAGGTGACCGTGAGCGGTGTTTAAATGCTGGAATGAATAACTACATCAGTAAACCCATTCATGTTCCAGATTTGGTAAAGGCATTGAAACAAGTGCAACCCTTAGAAACCTCTCACCAAGCTCTTGCCTTAGATATGACAAGACTTGAGTCAACATTAGGCGCATTAGGTGGAGTAGAGTCAGAGGCATTTTCTTCCGTTAGACAACTTTTTATCACCGAAGCATCAACATTAGTCGATAAGATCATTCAAGCCATTAAAACAGGCAATTCTGAACAACTAGAACAAAATGCCCATGCATTAAAATCGAGTAGTGCAGCTTTGGGTGGTGTAATTCTTCAAAACCTATGTCAAGCGTTAGAAAAGTCAGGTAGACAAAGGGAAGTTGTGGATCTAAAGCTATCTGATGAGTTAAATTTAGCATTTTCCAACTTTAAAGCGGCTCTAGCAAGTCTATAAAGGCAATTAAGCGCCCCTGGCTAATAGAGTTAGATGCTGCTGTTGGTAGCTAAAATATGATCTTTTACACACTGATGAGTACATGCGTAAGCATTAACTTTAAGCTGGGACATCTAACACAATCAGACATCCTTCTACAGTTAGATAAGCTGTCCGACCTTTACCGATAGCAACCTCATGCCCTCCAGTAAATGCACCAAAAGAGGGTAGCGTTAGCCGTTGGAACTGATGCTCATGGTAAAAGCAGGGCAGCCGCAGACTATCAGTAGTAGATTTTAATTACACAACCGGGTGTGTATGGCCACAAATATTCATGTAGCCTTTGGGTAGGTGCTTCAGGCTAACGGGCTCATGGCTGAGCAATAGCTTGCCTAGAGGAACTGGATGATATAGTTCATATTAAAAACAGACTTTAACGCTATTCGGTCATGATTACCAACAATTAGGGTAACTTTAGCATCCACCTCTTCCAGGAATATAGACCAGGCAATTTCTATTTCAGTCACCATGCCCTGACGAGAGTGGAATAGATCTCCGAGTACAAAAAATTGTTCAGGGCAGACTTTGTTACAGTACGATCTCAATCGCTTTAATGTTTCGCCATTCACCTGCTGCGCCACTGGGATCCCGGCCATTTGAAACGTTTCTGCCTTACCCAAATGCACATCTGAATGGTAGCAAAGTATGATATTTAGGCACATACAAAGCCCGTTCCAACAATACCAGTGTCTCTCCTTGTAATAGATCTACCTGATGCCCGATTTTCATGTCATTTGACATATTTAGTCAACCTACTGAATACACTTCATAGTATTCTGGTGCCAGCAACAGTATTAATCCTAAACTACTACAGGTAGATAGGATTAACAAAAATATTTGTCCGTGCAATCTCCATTGATATGGTGGTTTTACTAACCTAAGGGTCATTCAGTAAACTAAGCCACAAAAATCTGTTGTATTTACATTTTAGGAAGTGAAAATACGGATTTATCATCATTTCCGGATGTTTTCAAGTCTAAATCACGCCTAAAAGAACTGAAAAGCTATATAAATGGCCAGACCTTATAAAGAAAATAAAATATTACAGTAAACCGTATGTTTTCGGATTTCTCTGTTCATACTCTGTCACTAAAATAACACTATCTAAAACAAATTGCATAGGTAAATTGCATAGGCAACAGGCAAACAGCGTAATCGTTTGAATTCACTTTAAGGCAGTGCCATTTCGAATTCGGGCACTCTAAGCCTTTAGACTGTATCGGAATTAAAAGAGAGACGAAACTAATCCACAGCTTTATTAAACAAGCATTTCAAACCTTTTTGAGAACCCCTAAAATCGTTTCATATCAAAATTCACACTATTTCGAAAAGTCACTTAGCCAACTATCTCAAGTATCAAGGGCACAGACATGCTTTATCAATAGTCCCAAGACTTTTTCATGTTTTTTGTTGCTTACTGTTATCTAATCAAACGTCTATATTTTTTATGAGTCCCAGTTCATCATGAAATCCTCTGTCAGTAATTATTTAAGCTGAGGTTTTACTCTTATTATTATTCCTGACATGAATGAGAAAAGAAGTCTTGAAAGATTATTTCCTTATCCTTATATTGGTGGTGCGTTTCAAACCATACTGGATCAAACCTTGGTCAATCAGCATATATCCACTAGAGATTTCTCTGTATTTATTAGGGAGATCACTTAGTTATTCAACAAAAGTTAAGAGGAATCATGTAAGCAATTTGTTGTAGATCTGGTTGTTTTTTCCCATCTCAATGTTCGGCAAAACAGATATCTTATTTAGTGAACCAATGAATAAACTCAGGTTAGTGCATCTACGTTTTTTCTAGTTTATGCTTAATCACAGCTATAGAGCTTTCTATATATCAGGTTGCTATCTATCAACGAATGTTTTCTCCCATCAATTTTCATTTGCTAATCATCATATACACTTAAATGACAATGCAAAAACATGCTCTGATGCAGCGAATTATAGAGCAGTTATTACCAGAAGAACAATGCTTATTTAGCGAATATCAGATTGAAGCCCTTCATCGATCTGCTCTATCTTTACCTAAAAGAAATCATGCCATCAATGTACGTTTGTCAATTCCTTTCCCTGGAAAAGGCATTTATCTTGTTCTTTTTGCAGGTAAAGAACTCCGTTCAAAAAAACGTCTGCTTGCTGACAGAGACTTTCAGGTACTCCCTAGAGTTATTCTTCTTATTATTTCACTTCTCGGTTGTGCAACTATCTTTGGTCTAGCTTACAGTCAACGCATATTAGCTATCAATAATCAACGTAATGCATCTAGTCTGAATAAATCATCAGACGTAATCCATCCTACCGTCGTGCCTTTCAAATATGATCAAGAGCAATGTGAGACAAGCTTTCGTGAGTGGAGAGATGGTGAATGTATTGATTACGAGCACGACCATACTTTCTAGGTTCAAGTCTAACGCTTATCCACTAAACTACATACTCTCAAAAATAGTTATTTATTAGCAAGTTGATCTTTCAAACGTTCTATACGCTCAAGCAAACTCTCATTAGATAGGCGTGCGCTAAGATGCTCTACTAACAAAGGAAATGCTAAGGGTGAAGGTCGTTGTGTAGTTTTCCACACCACCTTAAACGTCTGTAGCCGTGCCAAAGCTATACTCAGACGTTCTATCTCTAGTTGTTGTTCTAGGACTTCCCTCTCTGCCTGGAGTAGCAGTAAGTTATCTGCCTCGTATTTAGAAAAAACCTCGTAAATTAAGGAAGCACTGACTTGGAGTTGGCTACCGGTTTTACGGGATGATGGATATCCTTGAAAGATCAGATTAGACACCTGAGCAATACTGCGAAAGCGTCGCTGGGTCAACTCTGAAATGTTGAGACTGGCTCGAATGTCTTTAACAATATTATTCAAGTTAAAGAAATGAGCCTGGTGGTTTTGAAAGATAGACTCAAAAGAATATCCTTTGGGAGCTAATATTTCAAAACCGTAATCATTGGCAAAGACGGTGAATGTCGCTTTTTTATATTGGGCAAAACGATGGGTCCATAGAAATCCTAAGCCCTCATGAGCAAATCTTCCCTCAAAGGGGAATGCATAGAGATGTTGTCCTTAGTTCATGCCACTCATCCAAAATCACGGTCCGTAAGTTACCAAATCGCTGACGCGCCCCTTTTTAGGACAGCGGCACCGATAGAGACTCAGGTGTAGTAATCAAAATCTCATGCAGTTTCTTCTTTTGTCGCTCCTTCTGGGATTCTTTAGTATTCCCAGTGCGAGACTCTACCTGGAGTGGCCAGCCCATTGCTGTAATCGGCTTTTGGATGGCTTGTTCAATGTCGCGAGATAGAGCTCGTAGGGGTGTGATGTAGAGTAGCTGTAGGCCGTAACCAGGATTAACCAGCATGTCGGCAATGGGTTCCATGACGGCTGCATAGGTTTTACCGGAGCCAGTAGGTACTTGAATCAGACCACTTTTGCCTGTCAGGTAAGCTTCCCAGGTTTCTTTTTGAAAGGGTAAGGGTTTCCATTTCTGGAGTTTGAACCAGGCCAAAATTGGCGATAGGGTAATTGCCATGGATACTTACCTAAGTTTTGCCCAAATTAATGGCGACTTGCTCTGAGGAGAGAAGGGTTTCCAGCCCCCGTATCCAAGGTCTGACCAGAGAATCCGCTGCATTGATTAGAATTTCAATTAAGTACCCCTGTGA
>NZ_JASATU010000041.1:0-1147 GCF_032906605.1 Leptothoe sp. LEGE 181152 | reverse complement strand
GAAACGGACAAGATAAGCATTCTTACGCTTTCCTTTCAGATATCCTATAAATAAACAGAGACCTCAAACAAGTGGCTCTACATTCCGAAAGCAAGTTGCATAAGGTGCATTATGGAAAAACCGTCGGGACTCCTAACAATCTTTCACCTCGTCCGCCGGGCTTGGGTATGACTACCCGTCGCACAGGCTGAGGACAATAGGTCCCATCCAACAGAGATTGGCGAATGGTGGGGCAATGCTCTCGGGCATATGCCGGAAAGTCTTCTAGGGGCATCCCGTCACTGCCGGGTGCTCCTTTGTTCGACTTCACTCGCTTCCATGCCTGCTGCATATTGGCTTTCTCCACCACCTGCGCCATCAGGTTTATGGCTAAGGCTGGTTGCATATCCGTGCGCCAAACGTCATCTCCCCTAGACTGGTTCATCGATACGTCTGAGTCCGTCATGGCTCCTCCTTATGGGACACTGTTCGGCCCTTCGCTGCTTCCGCAGCTACTATGGCCTCGGCTGACTTCTGCCCAACTCGACTGACGTTACCGACAGCCGCGCTGACTGGAATCACCGTAGGGTTTGGTGGCACCTCCATCCCTTTCGAGATGGGCCTCAGTCCGACTCCCTTAGCACTCCAGTCTGCGCTTGGACAGACCTCCCCGGATAAGACCGTGAACTGTCTCTGCACCACCGCGTCATTTACCCTGTTCCTTGGACCTTTAGGTTTCGTTGTGGTGTGCCAACTCACCCAGGAATCCAGGCCTTCTATGACGTTTCTGTACCCTTCGGGAAGTCTTACGCCTACGTCGGCTCGCAGATGTGCCGCTGGCTTCCTTCAGACCCTCCCTCGCGAGAGCGTCCTTGCCTTAGGCTAGTAGTACTCGTCTCTCGGCTCCTATGACTTTCGAGCATTTGGACGGGGTCCTCCCTCCTACAGGGGACTTTCACCCCATTAGTTCACGCCCATGCCAGGCGTACACACGCCCATGCACGCCGACCGCAGTAAGTGAGTCGGTATGATGCAGAGGTTTGTAGTGCCCCCCAAAATTAGGACAGGACTGAGAGAGCGTAAGCTAGAGTCCAATCGGGGGAAGGAATATGGCCAGCAAGCCAAGAAACTACAGTAGCGAATTTAAGGCAAAAGTGGTGCTGGAGAT
>NZ_JASATU010000040.1:0-1150 GCF_032906605.1 Leptothoe sp. LEGE 181152 | reverse complement strand
ATTGTGATGCACCTTAAAAACGATGGTTTGTTTTTCAAGGGTTCATCACCTTTCCTCTTTTGGCAATACGTTCAGCGATTCGGCATTGAGCATCGTGCCTTTTATTTGGCCTAAATTTAGGTAATAAGCAGAAAGCAAGTGATTGATCGTTCATTCAATTATATTCGATCATTTAGTCATGGCACCATGTTTTCTACGCTGAGCTAAGCTGAGTGCTGATGAAATATTGGTCAATGACTATATACAGACGAGTCAGGTGATACGGGTGGCAGGGGTGATCGAAGCCGAGCAGCCTGCGTTGGCAATTTTGAGGGTTGTTATCGAAGGTAAAAGCAAGATTTTGAGTGTGTCGGTTGATTTGCTGAGGTGAGGGTTGTGATGTGGCGAATGCGAAGCATTTAGATCGACTAAAGCAAGGCGTTGAGGCATGGAATGAGTGGCTAGTGGAGAATCCTGAGATTCAGCCTGACCTACGTGGAGCCAACCTGCGTCATGCCGACCTGCGTAACGCCGACTTGAGTGAAGTCGATTTGTGTGAAGCTGACCTATATGGAGTCTACCTACATGAAACTGATCTACATGACGCTGATCTGCGTGAAGCTAATCTGAATAGAGCAAACTTGAGCAAAGCCAACCTATGTGGAGCCAGCCTATGTGGCGTCAATCTATATGGAGCTGAGCTGAATGACGTCGATCTGAGTGATGCTAACCTGATTGGCGTTGATTTACGTGGAGCCAACCTATACGAAGCTAACCTCCATTTCGCCGACCTGCGTCATGCCGACCTACGCGGAGCTGTTCTGACTTTTGTTAATCTGAGTGAGGCCGATCTGCGTGGAGCCAACCTATGTCATGCTGACTTGATAAGAGTACAAGCCTTAGCGACAAATTTTTCTAGAGCAATATTTACAGCAGCTTGTATAGAAGACTGCAATTTCAACAACGCTACGAACCTTGAAAGTGCAATTTGTGATTACTTTTACCTTGACGTTGATAAGCAAGAGCGTTGTCCCAGCAAAGACACTGTAGTGCCCCCCAAAATTAGGACAGGACTGAGAGAGCGTAAGCTAGAGTCCAATCGGGGGAAGGAATATGGCCAGCAAGCCAAGAAACTACAGTAGCGAATTTAAGGCAAAAGTGGTGCTGGAGA
>NZ_JASATU010000039.1:0-65296 GCF_032906605.1 Leptothoe sp. LEGE 181152 | reverse complement strand
CTATTTGACACCCAGCGAATTTGAGGAAAAGTGGAGGAAGGAATTGTAGGATGTCTCAGATTGATACATGTCAGTCTAGACTTGCTATCATCTGATTTTACTGTCCAAATTCAGGGGTTCACTTCACTCTGTTGTTCGTATCAGGGTAAAACCCGTCGCACCTATCTAAAACGCCAAGCAGTTGAGCTGGTAGATCTGTATCTGGAAGCGATGGTACAGCGTCGCACTAGTGAGACTCAACTCGACTATATTTACCAGGCCGGTACCATCTTACGAAAACAGCTGGTGAATCCACCGTCCATTGAGACATTGGCCAGACAGGTAGGAACGAATCGCTTTTACTTATATCAAGGGTTTCAAGAGATATATGGCACCACGCCCTTTGGCTATTTACGTAACTGCCGCCTGTGGCAGGCCCACCGATTATTGATGACTTCGGACCTATCGATTGGTGATGTGGCCGCTGCCGTCGGCTATACCAGTCGCAGTAACTTTGCCCTGGCATTTCGTCAAAAAATAGGCTTAAACCCTAAGGCTTTTCAGAGAGAAGCCTGGCACAGTATTGCTTAGTAGACTGTCACGCGAGTCTCTCCATAACCCGTGTCAGCGAAAAACTGCATCTCGGGTTCAAAATCCCTAGAAAGCCATCAGCCATTCCCATACTCTAGTTGAGAATTATTGGCTGCAAGCGAAATTTCTGAATCATGGTGGTGGCTGCAGAGCCAGCTACCTGAATCTCAGCTGAGCTTGAGTACTGGTGTGAGGAATCTGATGAAAAAGTCGTTGTCTGGTTTGAGTCTGTTTACCTGTTTGACCATAACTGCAGGACAGATTGCCGCCGCAGAGGCTGTACTCGGGCAACAGCAGTCTGCAGTTGGCTCTAGACTCCCCAATTCCCCAGCTCTCAAGATCGCTACAGAACGGACGGCTCAACGAGAAGTCTCGCCAGTGCAAATCACAAACGTGCGGTTAGAAGACACTGAGACAGGCTTGCAGGTGGTGTTAGAAACCATAGACGGTGAGCTAGCCTCGCCAACGACAACTGTGTCAGGCGATGCCTTAATTGCGGAAATTCCCAATGCGGTGCTAGCGCTGGACGAGTTTCAACAGTTTGAACCGACTGAGGAAATTGTTCTGGTGCAGGTAACAGAGTTATCAGATAACCGAGTTCAGGTGGTGATTACTGGAGCAGATGCGGTTCCAACAGCTGTGGTCAGTTCAGCGGCAACCGGATTGATCCTGAGCGTAACCCCAGGCGTAGCCCAGGTGAACAACGAGTCAGGTGAGCCGCTGAGAATTGTGGTAACAGGTGAGGAGGGTAGTCGCTATGTTGAACCAAATACTTCAACCGCTACGCGAACCGATACCCCACTGCGAGATATTCCCCAGTCCATTCAGGTGGTGCCTCGGGAAGTGCTCGAAGATCAGCAAGTCATTACTCTGGGAGATGCCCTGCGAAATGTCAGTGGTGTAGTCAGAGGAGAACGGCTCTTTAATGGTGAACTATTGATCATTCGTGGGTTTAATGAGGCCACGACTCTGCGGGATGGATTTCGACTAAATGATGGCGGTAGCGCAGGTTTTTTAGAACTCTCTAACCTTGAAACTATTGAGGTCCTCAAAGGCCCCGCTTCAATTCTGGCGGGCTCCATAAATCCAGGGGGAGCGATTAACTTAGTCACCAAACAACCCCTCAGTGAGCCGTTTTACAATTTAGAATTCAAGGCTGGTAATCGCGAACTTATCTCACCCAGTATTGATCTGTCCGGTCCACTGACCACCGATGGTCGCTTGCTCTATCGCTTAAATGCCCTCTACCGAAATCAAGACAGTTTTCGCGGGTTTGACACTGACGATGAGCGATTTTTTGTGGCTCCAACGGTGAGCTGGCAAATTGGAGACCGCACCGATTTAACTGTCTATCTCGAATATCTTGACGATGAGCGTCCTGGAGATTTGGGATTGATTGCTCTGGGAGATGAAGTAGCCGATGTTCCCGGTGATTTAGTAGTTGGTGAGCTTGATGATATTACTCGAGAAGAAACCCTGCGAGTTGCCTACCAATTTGAGCACCGCTTTAGTGAGCGCTGGAAACTACGGAATGGCTTTAGTTTTTTCAGAAGTGATACATCGTCCGAGCTTACTTCAGCTGTTTCTGTGCTAGATGAAACCACAGGAGACGTTCTTTTAGCATCATCCTTTGATGATAGTGTTGAGAGGGCGCTGGATTTACAAACGAATGTTGTGGGCGAGTTTAATACGGGCTCAATCGAGCATCGAGTCCTGCTTGGAGTTGACCTCTTTCGCAATGTCTTAGACGACCGTGATCTTCGATTTGATTTTTTCTCACCGTTTCCCTTTAATGTTTTCAATCCAGTCTTCGGGGCGTTTCCTCGTGCCGATAGAGATGATACTCCCATTTTTGCCCTTCAAGACATTCGCGAAGATGGGCTTGGCATTTACCTTCAGGACCAGGTAACCCTGTTGGATAATCTCAAGCTTTTGGCTGGGTTTCGTTATGACACCATTGAGCAAGAAATCACTAACAGCCCAACTACTTTTAACCCAACCAGCTCTGAATCCACCATCAATGAAGATGCTTTTACACCGAGGGTAGGGTTGGTCTATCAGCCCATTGAAGAAGTTTCCCTATATGGCAGTTACAGCACGTCATTTTTTCCGAATACCGCAACCACCGTGGAGGGTGAGTTGATTCAACCCGAACGGGGGGAACAGTTTGAAATTGGCGCTAGGGCTGAACTCTTAGAAGGGAGGCTAACGGCCAACTTAGCCTTGTTTGACATTACTAAAGAGAATGTTGCCACCGCTGACCCAGACAACTTTGGCTCTTCTGTGGCAACTGGCGAGCAACGTAGCCGAGGCATTGAATTAGATATTGCTGGAGAGATTTTACCAGGCTGGAATATCATTGCCAACTATGCCTATACGGATGCCGAAATTACTGATGATGAAGATGGCAATGAAGGGAATCGACTAACCGGCGTGCCAGAGAATAACGTTAACCTGTGGACCACCTACGATATTCAAAATGGCCCCTTAGACGGTCTAGGCTTCGGTCTAGGCATTAACTATGTGACTGAGCGTTTTGGCGACACGGCCAATAGTTTTACCGCTGATGAGTATTTTCTAACCAATGCCGCCGTGTCCTACGAACGTGGTAATTGGCAGGCAGCGTTCAATATTCGCAATTTGTTTGACATAGACTACATCGAGTCCGCAGGCAGAACTAGAACAATTGGTATTGGACCTGGTGAACCTTTTACGATTGTTGGCTCATTCTCAATTGAGTTTTGAAGCATAGATGCAGACCAATCGAGTTTATAAAAACAGCTCCCATTGGATGATTGGCAGCTACCTGTCAGCCAATCTCATCCTGGATGATTTACTGAAGTATCTGGCCAGCTAGAAAATGCGTTTTGGGCGCAAAAAAAATGCGTTTCGGAGCCAAAACCTATATATATAAGGTCGCTGGTTAACCTAAGCTGGTTGAGGCAAATAGCTTTGGGGGCCGTGTGCAAACCTTCCTAATTATTTGGCTAGGTCAATTCGCCTCCTTGTTGGGCTCTGAGATGACCAATTTTGCCATTACCATCTGGGCCTGGGAAGTCACAGGGCAAGCTACGCCACTTTCGTTTATTTTGGCTGTTACCCAAATTCCCAGACTGTTGATTTCACCCTTTGCCGGTATCTGGGTTGATCGGTTTAATCGCAAACATTTAATGTTTCTAGGGGATACCGTCGCCGGCCTCTCCACCATTGTCCTACTAATTTTATTTCTGACAGACCATCTACAGATTTGGCATCTCTATGTCTCGGGTGCCGTTAATGGTCTCTTCGGCTATATTCAAGGGTTAGCCCACTCGGCTTCCATGTCGCTGATTGTGGCAGAAAAACACTATGCTCGGGCCTCTGCCTTTGAATCATTGCAAATGTCTGGCAGCTATGTGATTGCCCCAGCCATTGCTGGAGCTATGTATGCGGTTACGGGACTGAGTGGAATTCTCACCATTGATTTGGTGACGTTTGGGATTGCGATCGCCACCCTCAGCACCGTCACCATTCCCCAGCCAACAACGTCACCCCAAACCGCTGAACCTGTGTGGCAACAGCTGACATTTGGGCTGCAATACTTATGGCGTCGCCCCAGTCTCAAAGTACTGCTGAGCTTTTTCTTACTTAGTAACTTTATCAACAGTGCTAGTTTTAGCCTGTTGCCCGCCATGGTGCTAGCACGTCTGGGCAATGATTCTACTGTTTTAGGAACACTTTTTTCTTTTTTTGGTGCCGGTGGGCTGCTGGGTGGATTAACCCTCAGCCTTTGGGGTGGCCCTAAACGACGCATCAATGGCGTGTTGATTTTTAGCGCCATTTGGAAAGTGGGGCTGATTGTACTGGCACTGGCTCAAACTGTTGCTACTAAAATTGGCACGGCACTGGTCAGCGGATTTTGTTCCCCGTTTCCCGGTAGCTGCAGTCAGGCAATCTGGCGCTCTAAAGTTGAGCCAGACGTGCAGGGGCGAGTGTTTGCCACACGGTTTTTGTTGACGCAGTTGGCCACACCATTGGGGGCTGCGATCGCAGGTCCCCTTGCCGATCATGTTTTTGAACCTGCTATGCAGCCTGAACAACCGCTGGCTCAGTTATTAGGGGATATTTTTGGTGTAGGCCCTGGGGCTGGCATGGCACTACAGATGGCCTTATTTGCTAGTTGTGGGCTGGTAGTGGCCCTGGGCGGATATGGAATACGCAGGTTACGGCAAATAGAGAATGATGATGATTTGGTTACCTAATGTGTCATTCCTTGCGAAATGGATGCTATAGATCGTCTTACTGAGATCCTTAGAAACCAATCCCAGGCCGAGGCTATTGTTGAAATGGCGGGTTGGGGCTGACCCAATACGCCAGATAATAAAATGTTGCACCCAGAGTCGCGGGTCACGCGGCTTTTTGAAACCAATGTCGTTCGCCGCAACCCGGTGAACATTGGCGTTAAACAGCAGTTAGACAGCAAAAGCAATTAAGTTCTGTTGATTGGGGAAAGAAGACATGAGCCATCCAATACAGTGTCAATGTGGTTGCCTTAAAGGTACTGTTGATGATGTCACCCATGCAAATCGGGTCATATGCTATTGTCGAGATTGTCAGGCGTTTGCTTACTTTTTAGGCAAAGGGAGTGAAATTCTTGATCGTCATGGTGGGACAGGCATTGTTCAGACGTTGCCAAAAAATATTTCCTTTACTCAAGGAACTGAAGTATTAGCATGTGTGCGACTGACTGAAACTGGTTTACTGCGCTGGTATACGACTTGCTGTAATACACCGATCGGGAATACTTTACCAATCTATAAAATGTCTTTCATTGGTCTTATCCATAACTGCTTAGAATCGTCAGAGATCACGCTGGATAATGCCTTTGGGGCTACATGCATACCTGTTAATACAACATATTCAAAAGGAGAAATAAAAGCGAACCCAGTAGACCTCATCGTTACAATCATCCGTAATGTAACTAGAATTTTGAGGGCACGGATTGATGGAAGTTATAAACAGACGCCCTTCTTCTTGGCAGACTCCGGAATTCCTATCGTTAGCCCTAAAATACTGAGCCACCAAGAATACGAGGACATTATGAGTGCTGCTTAACACCCGCGCTGTACCGGAACGCTGGAATTCGGTTGGTTGCTTTGCCAAGGTTAACTGTATCCGATGAATGAAACCGTTAGACACAGAAAAATCATTTAAGTGATTTCTGATGAAAATGAAAATGTTGCAATCATGGGCCAATGAGTTCCAGGGAAGTCAATGGCAGGGTGAGGCTGAGTTATGGCTTGATCCTAACGGTAATGACGTTAATGTTAGTGACTGTATTCTAGCCATTGAGTCCAGAGTTCTGACTTACACATGGGCTTACGAAGGCGAAACAAAAATAGGTTCTTTCATATTCAATGATGACGGTGCAACATGGACAGATAGCTGGCATCAGCCCGAGCCTGTGCGCTGTCAATATCTCACTAATGCTTGGGGGCTGTTCACTGTCGAGCATACATATGCGGCTCCATCAGGTCCTGACTGGGGTTGGCGTAGTCAACTTTCTCAGAGACCAGACGGTAGTCTTGTGCTCCAAATGACCAATATTGCCCCATGGGGGGAAGAAGGCCGAGCGGTAAGGATGATAGTCCAAAGAACAAATTTGAATACCTGACAAAACATCAGCAACTCACTCTGTAAAAAACTGACGTAGCTGCGCTAGAACCAGCTCAGTTCCCATGGGACCATTGAGGCCATTCCACTTGTAGTAGGTGGCAAAGTAAACACGGTTTTCCTGACTGGCGGTGAGAGATTGGGCAATGGCATTTTTTTGCCAGCTTTGTTGAATCGCCTTTACCTGATGCTGTTCTGCAATTTCCTCTATGGACTGATCCCCTAGTGCAATCGACTGCTTGAGGTCTGGATCGTTAATGTCCATGCTGTAGCCCAGAATGATAATGGCATCAGCAGTATCCAACTCTGGTAATGCCTCCAAGGATACAGGAGCGTTAGGCATATCTCCAGGTGATGGGGGAACTACGAGTTTAAAGCCAATGTCTTCCAAAAGTTCACCCAAGTAAGTATTAGGCTGAATCACATACACGCCCTCGTCCAGACGATTGGCCCCCAAAAGCAATAAATTAGGATGAGCTGACGTCACCTCTGTAAGGTCAAGACGGGCCTGTTCGACATTTGTCTGATACTGCTGGAACAGTGCCTCAGTCTTTTCAGGTTTGCCCAGCGCAACAGCTAAGGTTTGCAAATGCTCTGGCCACTGACCTTTAACCGTGCGGTTCTCCAACAAGATTGTCGGTGCGATCTGAGAGAGCAACTTATATTCTTCAGCATTGCGCGTTTCTCCTAGAATCAAATCGGGCTTTAAAGCAGTCAATCTCTCCATGGACGGACTTTGAGCATTGCCTAAATTGATAGGCTGGGTGGTAATAGCAGACCCTAGATAGGGAATTTGCTGCTCTGGATTATCAAAAATCTCTCCTTTATAAAAGGAGACTGGTGTAACATAACCGACAGGCTGTTGATCTAGGGATAGCAGCAAATCGAGGGCATGGGCACTGAGGGAAACCACCGTTTGCGGCTCTCCACAAATTTCTGCTTCGCCTGCATCATGCTTGATCAAGCGACAGTTGGTGGATACTGAGCTACCGGAGGTAGGGCTTTGGTTGGCAGCAACACCGCAGCCAACGATCAGTGCCGTTGTTAAACAACCCAGCATTACCCAACGAAAAAGTCGTTTTAACATCACCATGGCTTAAAAATTAACGGCAAATGAGCCGATGAGTGTAAATCCTTCACCAGGATTAATCTCTGCTGTTCTGCTGTTTTCAGCACTCTCAATATAGTCTTGATCAAACAGATTGCGAACATTCAATCCAATTTCCCAGTTGTCTCGTTGGTAAGAAACTGCCGCATTAGTTAGGAAGTAATCTTCCAAGATAAAGCTATTAGCATTATCACCAAACCGTTCACCTACTGCATTGAAGCCGATACCAAATCCGAGTCCTTCTAGGGGGCCGGACTGTACATCGTAAGTGGTCCACAGGTTAACGTTGTGTTCAGGGACACCGAACAGCTCGTTGCCCTCCAATCCAGAATTATCTTCGGTAATTTCAGTATCGGTGTAGGCATAGTTTGCCACGAGGTTCCATCCCGGTAAAAGTTCACCAATTAAATCCACCTCAATACCCTGGCTGCGTTGCTCTCCACTAGCAATGGAAAATGTGGAGAAATTCGGATCAGGGGTGGAGACATTTTGTTTGGTGATATCAAAATAGGCCACACTAGCAACAAATTGCCCATCCAATAATTCTGCTCGCGCCCCAACTTCAAACTGTTCGCCTTCTTCTGGATCAATGATGTCGCCAGCTACCGTTCGGGCTGTATTGGGAATAAATGAGCGGCTGTAGCTGGCAAACAACGATAATGGTTCTATTGGTTGGTATACTACACCTAAACGGGGGCTAAATGCATCGCCATTAGTATTGGTTTCTGACGCAACAGGCGAAAATAAGGAGGGGCGGCTAATAACTTCTTGATCAAAGGTTTCATAGCGTATCCCTGCTAACAGCTTGAGATTATCTGCCAGCTCAATCTGATCCTGAACATAAAAGCCGTAGGAATTAACATTTGTATCCCCGTCGAAGAATATGGGTTCCTGACTAAAGTCGGGGCGTGGGGTGAGTCCATAAACAGGATTAAAGATATTAATGGGTGCAAACGCAAAGAAATTACCCCGACCAAGGCCATCTTTATCTTCACGGCGATAGAAATCAAACCCTGTCAGTAACGTATGGTCAATGGAACCAGTAGAAAATTCACCAACGATATTGGTTTGAACTTCAAAGGTATTGCTGGGCTGCTCAAGGGAGATAAAGTTGCGCAGTAGGTCGCCTGTGGCTTCATCCAGTCTGGGACGACCGCCAGCGGAGATAAACTCGGATTCATAGCGGGTGTAGTGAAAAGCATTCCGCAGCTTCCAATTATCACTAAAGCGATGTTCGAAGTTGTAACCTGTGCGTAAAAATTTCCCTTCAAAGATATCTTCGAGTTCTCCTAGGGGTCTGTCAAAGGGAATATCGGCCACTTCGTCCCCAATGGCTATTAAGCCAAAGTCAGCTGGGCGTTCGTCGTCGCGATATTCAAGGTCGAGGGTAAGGTCGGTGCGATCGCTAATGTTCCAGCTCAGCACTGGTGCAATAAAGAAACGATCAACGTTGGTGGTAAAGTCACGGAAATAGTCCTCATCACGATAGAGCACATTCAGCCGATAGCGGACACGACCATCTTCTGTTAGTGGGCCACCTGCATCCAAGCTGCCTTCAACCAGGCCGCGGTTGCCCACCTGAAAAAGTGCTTCATAGGCGGGCTCACTTAGAGGCTGCTTGCTCACCAGGTTAATAGCACCACCGGGCTCAATCGCCCCAAACAAAATTGCTGCTGGCCCCTTGAGTACTTCGATTTGCTCAATGTGGGATAGCTCAGGAAAACCACTGTTACCATTTCCTCCATTCGTCAGGCGGAAGCCGTCTCGCAACACCGATGAACTATCAAAGCCTCGAATAGTAAACCGCTGACCTCTAGGATCGTTGGAACTAGCAACCACACCGCTGACGTTACGCAGGGCATCATTAAGGCGAATCACTCGCTGATCTTCGAGAACCTCCTGGGGAATTACCTGAATTGACTGGGGAATATCGCGTAGAGGAGTATTGGTACGAGTTCCAGTAGTGGCATTGGGTTCAATGTAGCGGCTACCCTCTTCACCCGTTACTACAATCCGCAAAGATTCGCTTTCTTCTTCTGACTCCTCTTCTTCGCCTTCAATCTCTTCTGATTCCTCTAACACCTGAGCCAGGGACATTGCTTTTTCAGTCTCGCTCTCATCCGTTTGTCCCAGGGCAGTTTGAGGGATTGCTAACCACCCCATCGCTAACAACAGTAGTAAATTTAGACCAGACAATGACCGTTTCATGATTTCCCTCACACCACAGCAGACCAATCGTTGAACCCCGTTGGTCTAAAAGCGAATTAGTGTCAACTAGGCTATGGGAGTCGGAAATTTATTTCTATGATTTTTGCGCCCCAGACGCATTTTTTTTTGAGCGCTGGTTAACTGGCACTGCTAACTGGCATAGTGCCATGTTTGCATCTGAAATGTCTTGGGATTAATACCAATTTCCTTGCGGAATGCAGTGGCAAAACGACTGCGACTAGAGTAGCCAACAGCGGTTGCAACCTGGGCAACGGATAGTTCTGACGTCATCAATAATTGCTTAGCTTGCCTTAAGCGATAGTCTTTCAAATAGCCAAAGGGTGTGGTGCCATAGACCTGACGAAAGCCTTGATTGATTTTGAGGCGGTTAGTGCCAATGTGACGGGCTAAGGTCTCAACGGTTGGTGGATTGGTCAAATTCTCTCGTAGAAATGCAGCTGCTTGATAAATGTGGTTAAGTTCATCCAATGGCAGCCTGGGTCGCGTCATCACCTCTAAACGTAGGTTCACTAGCTCCATCGCTTTTTGCTTGAGATATATACGTCGATCTGATCCGCGGTATGGGCAGCTAAGGATGTGCCCAATGATGGTTTGCATTGCTACAGTGATTGGACTGCGAGTGGCATACCCCAGAGCGAACACTTCGTTGTAAAGCTGATCGGGCATCAACTGCTCAAATGTGGGGCGATAGTACGACTTGTTTGCCGCAAAAATTCGTTGGAATAATTCGGTTGATGTGGTTGTAGGGCCGCCACCACAGGCAAGATATAGAGACTGCATTACATTGTTTACTACCTGTTTGTTTTTGGGGGTAAATCGCTCAAAAACGGCTTGAAAGTAGGTACTTAATAATGGTGGCTCAAAGAAAACCTCTACCTTGAAATAACGTTTTCGGGCACGTTTAATCCCCATCTCTTGAAAACCCAAATAGGGAATGAAAAAGCTATAACCGGCCTGAGGGCCTGCCAGTTGAAATTCAAATTCGATGCGATCGCACTCTCCCAGCACATCAAAAACTAGGTCCTGATGTACGCTGTAGTCGAGAATAACCAGTTTGGTATCTTCTTCCAAGAAAATGTGCTGGTAATATCCATCACCTAGCCGGGTAGGACAGACATAGATGCGGTCAGACGGGTCGGCATGGAGCAGTCTCGGATCTCGCCAACTGCCTGAATCAAGCCATTCATCCCAACGACTTAGACTTAGCCGCTCTGCCATATCTGCCAGCCCAACCTAGGTAATAGGAAAACTTCTTATTAAGAGTATGCCATGTCGCCTGGTGGTATAGATTTGCATTGAGCCTCTGCCAAAGTAAATTCTGAGAAACACTGTCAGACGTATTCCGGGTAAGTATCAAAAAACTCCGGCTGTGGCTCCTTTAAAGCACTATCATTCGCTACACTTCCTTGCACTAAGGTACGGACTTGGGGGAGCAGCACTTGGTTAAGCAGGCATCGTATCGCCATTTTTGGGTGATGTATCTCAGACCGCAGCGGCGACGGGTGGTTTGGATGGCTATGGCGTTGCTGGCTAGTATTGGTCTGCAGGTGCTCAACCCACAGATACTGCGGTACTTTATCGATACGGCGTTGGCGGGCGGAGCACAGCAGCGGCTGATTATGGTGGCGCTAGGGTTTATGGGGATTTCTCTGGCACGTCAGGGACTTGCGATCGCAGCCACCTACATCGGTGAAACCCTGGCCTGGTCCGCCACCAATCAGTTACGTTTAGACTTAGCCCAGCACTGTCTCAGTCTAGATCTGGCATTTCATAAAACCCACACTCCTGGCGAACTGGTAGAACGGGTGGATGGCGATGTGGATGCTCTCTCTCGTTTTTTCTCCCAATTTGTTTTACAAGTTGTTGGCAATGGTCTGTTGGTCCTGGGTATTTTGAGCGTCCTATGGTTTGAAGACTGGCGAGCTGGACTGGGGCTGAGTTTGTTTGCTCTCGCCTCTTTTGGTCTACTCACCCGTTTGCAGGCAATTGCTGTGGCTCCCTGGCGGGTCTATCGCGAAATTAGTGCCGAATTTTATGGCTTTGTAGTCGAACATCTAAGCGGGTTAGAAGACATTCGTGCTAACGGTGCTGTCAGCTATGTGATGAATCGCTGTTATCGTATCCTGCGACGATGGTTGGCTGCCTTTCACCGGGCTCGTTTTACCAGTACTCTTTTGTGGGGTGGCACGGTGGGGCTATTTACCCTGGGTAATGCCATTTCTCTCTCCCTCGGTGCTTACCTTTGGTATCAAAATGCGATCACCATTGGCACCGTTTATCTGTTGTTTTACTACACGACACAGCTCCAAGAACCCATCGAACGCATTCGAGAAGAACTCGAACAGTTCCAGCAAGCCGCTGCCAGTTTTCAGCGCATTCAAGATCTGCTCAGCTATCGCAGTCGGCAGCATCCTGGTGGACAGGCAGCGTTGCCTCAGGGGGCATTATCGATCGAGTTTGAGAATGTTAGGTTTGGCTATGAAGAAAACGAAGCTACACTTCAAAATCTGACTTTTCACCTGCCTGCGGGACAGATTCTCGGGGTTTTGGGGCGTACTGGCAGCGGCAAGAGTACGTTGGCCCGGCTGCTGCTGCGATTTTACGACATTCAGCAAGGCGAAATTTTGCTAGGTGGAGTCAATATTTCTCAGGTGCCATTGCAGGAGCTACCGCACCATGTGGGCTTAGTTACGCAGGATGTACAGATCTTTCAAACAACGGTGCGTAACAACCTGACGTTTTTCAACCCTCATATTTTGGATCAGCAAATTTTGGCAACATTAGATGAGCTGGGGTTGGTTCCCTGGTTAGAGGGACTGCCCCAGGGACTCGATACTAACCTTGGAGCTGACAGCGGTGGTCTCTCGGCAGGGCAGGCACAGCTGCTAGCGTTTGCACGGGTATTTCTTAAAGATCCGGGGTTAGTAATTTTAGATGAAGCTTCTTCACGATTAGATCCGCTAACAGAACAGCTGATTGAACAGGCGGTAGATCGGCTATTGCTCAATCGTACGGGCATTATTATTGCCCATCGGCTGCAGACTGTGGAGCGAGCCGACCAGATTTTGATTTTGGACAATGGTGAACAGGTGGAGTATGGCGATCTCAACTCCCTCAGCCGCGATCCCTATTCTCGATTTTCATCTCTACTTCAGATCAATTCAGTAACCTGAGTCAGACAAAGCAAGGCTGCTTGACTCCTTTCTTGATTCAGTTGAGAATGAATCTCAACTATAAGTCTGCCCTAAATAGATTGTTGATGTTATGGCCATTACACTCTCGCAGCAAGAATATTGGGATTTAGTGAAGCAGCCCCAGCATGAAGCTTCTGATCAAGCAGAGGCGTTTGAAACTGTCTTCCAGTACCCAGAACAGTTAGGGCAAGGTTATAACCGTTCTATCGAGTTGCGTGATGGGTTAGATCTTGGCATTGACCATTATCAGCTACATGAAAGCGTGACTACACACGCTCCCGAACGGCCTCATCCCATCGAGTATGTCTTCCGTATTGCAGGTAAAGGGAATCAGTTTGATGCGCTCTCAGCCGGTCAATATGCCCTATATGGCAGTGGTATGGCTCCAGCTGAAACCTCTGAACATACACCTGATGAAACGGTTTTAGAGATTAATGTTCATATTGAGCCATCCGTATTGAGAACATATCTAGGGGAGTCGTTTGACTTAACCAGTTCGGGTTTAGACTACCTTTTTCAGCCGACTGAGCAACTTTACTTTGAACGTCTTGGTGTGACAACAGTTGCGATGCATACCGCATTGCATCAGCTGTTGCACTGTCCGTTTACAGGTATTACAAAAAAAGCTTACTTAGAAAGCAAAGTTTGGGAGCTAATGGTGTTACTGCTCGATCAGGAATTGCAGCGACGAGACGTTCAACCCTCGCCAAGTCAGTTAAAGTCCGATGATATCGACCGTATTCACCATGCTAGAAAGATTCTTCTACAGCAGCTTGATAACCCGCCATCTCTGCTCAGCCTGGCTCGGCAGGTAGGGCTTAACGACTGTACTTTAAAGCGGGGTTTTCGACAGGTCTTTGGCGAGACCACATTTGGTTATTTACATAACCACCGTATGGAAAAAGCTCGTCAGCTATTGATTGAGGGAGAGGTAAACGTATCGGAGGCAGCCCGTCGGGTAGGCTTTACCAACCGCAGCTACTTTGCCGCTGCGTTTCGGAAAAAGTATGGCGTTTCTCCCAGAAAGTATCGTCGCTGGTCCTAAAACCTAGCTAGCGTTCAAACTATTCCGCATGACATTCAAAGTTTTCCGTTTAGCGTTCATTCAAGGCTATCTCAGTGAAATTACCTTTGATAGGCTCTTAATCAAGAATTAATTGCAACAAAGGCGCTGGGCGCTGGGTGTGAGGAAGAATGCTAAATCGACAACAAGTGCTAATGGTGACTGGCGCTTTGCTGGTTGCTCTACCTGCTATTGAGGTTAAAGCTGATACCGATGGCGTTGGGATGACGACCCAGGCTACCAACCAGATTGCTCAAGCTGGACTGGTACAGATTACTGGAGTGCAAGTTGAGAACACTGAAACTGGGTTGCAGGTTGTTTTAGACACTGCCAGCGGTGAGGTCACAACACCAAGAACGACGACTTCCGGCAATGCATTGATTATTGAAATACCCAATGCGGTGTTGGCAGACAGCGATGAATTTCTTCAGTTTGAACCCGCTGAGGGAATTGCCGTAGTGCAGGTAACAGAACGCTCAGGCAATCGAGTAGAAGTTTCGATCACAGGTGCGGATGCACCGCCAGTAGCAGACGTGATCGTTGTCGAGGGGAGTTTGGCTCTATCTGTGACACCAGGAGTTGCCCAGGCGGATGTCACCAGCGAGCCGTTGAGACTTGTAGTGACCGGAGATGAAGACGAGGGTTACAATCCGACCAACGCTACTACAGCCACAGGCACAGATACACCCATACGAGATACCCCTTTTTCAATTCAGGTTATCCCTGAGCAAGTGCTCGAAGATCGCAACGTGACTGAGCTTGGTGATGCCTTGGAAACTACTGGAGGCATTGTGGATGCTGGAGGTCGAGGAACCAGCTTTATCGGCCCCAACCTTCTCATTCGCGGGTTTCGACTGAACGACACTATTTTTCGCGATGGCATTTCGGCATTTTCTTTAGGTCCCTTAAGTACCAACGATGTAGAGAGAATTGAAGTATTAAAGGGGCCAGCATCGGTTTTATTTGGTCAGGGCAACCCTGGTGGCGTTGTCAATTTAGTGTCTAAACAGCCGCTGAGCGAACCTTTTTACGAAATTTCAGCCAGTGCAGGTAGTTTTGACTCCTACAGTGGGGCATTGGATTTATCAGGACCACTTACCGAGGCCAGCGATGTCCGATATCGATTGAATCTGTCCTATGAAAATTATGGCAGCTTTCGTGACTTTGTCGATGGTGAGCGACTGCAGGTTTCTCCCGTTGTTGCCTGGGATATTGGACCAAATACGTCGCTAGATGTGTACGGGCAGTATACCTACGATCGCGAAACAATAGATGAAGGTATCCCTTTCGACAGTAATGGGAATCCCATTGATGTTCCTCGAGATCGATTTCTCAATGAAGAATTTGGTGACTTTACCCAAGATCAGTTCAGTATTGGATATAGATTAAACCATGATTTTAGTGATAACTGGTCTGTGAGACATAGCTCACAATATCTACAGTACGACCCAGAAAGATACACGGTATTTGTGGACTCCTTTGATGATGTTACGGGTGATATCGAGCGAAGCGCCTACTTTGCAGAGGGTACCTATCAAAGATTTTTTACTAATGCTGAACTGCTTGGTCAATTTAATACGGGCGCGATTGAGCATCAGCTTTTATTCGGGCTTGAATACCGTTACAATACCGAAGATCCGGCTTTTCAATTTGGGGATCCTTATGCGTCAATCAACGCGTTTGACCCCGTCTATACTAACGAACCGTTTGAGCAAGAACCCGACTTTTTTCGAGATGATAATGTAGATACGATTAGTGCCTATATTCAAGATCAAATTGACATTACTCCAGAGCTAATTTTGCTGGCAGGCCTGCGGTTTGACTATGTGGATGAGTTTCGAACGGAGCAGAATTTAGGTGAACCCAGGCAAGAGTTTGAGGATCAAAATGAGGCCTTTACTCCCAGACTAGGTATTGTTTATAAGCCAATTGAACCTATTTCGCTATATGCCTCTTATACAACTTCGTTTGTTCCTAATGGTGCAGGCTTTTTGAATGGAGACGGATCTACCTTTGAGCCTGAAGAAGGGAGACAGTTTGAGGTTGGTGTAAAAGCTGACATAACCAATCGCCTTAGTGTGACACTAGCTGCGTTTGATATTCGTCGGCAAAATGTTGTGGTTTCCGATCCCGACGATCCTTTATTTTCGATACAGACTGGAGAAGTTGCCAGTCGAGGGATCGATCTAAATCTTAATGGTGAGATTTTGCCCGGTTGGAATGTAACAGCTGCCTATAACTATTTAGACGCTTTTATCAGTGAAGATACGACTGATATTGAAGGGAACCGTCTAGCTAACGTACCAGAGAATCAGTTTAGCCTATGGACAACCTATGAAATTGAACAAGGAGACTTAGCTGGACTAGGGGCTGGGCTGGGCCTGTTCTATGTTGGTGAGCGACAGGGTGATACAGACAATACCTTTACCTTATCGGACTACCTCCGCACCGATGCTGCTCTGTTTTATAAACGAGATAACTGGAGGGCTCAGCTCAATTTTGAAAATCTCTTTGATATCGATTACTTTACGTCTACTAGTTTCGGGTCACGGTTGTCTGCAAATCCAGGAGCTCCCTTTGGTTTGTCGGCCTCTTTTGCAATCACTTTTTAGGCTATGCTGTTTTTTCAGACTAGAGTATCACGCGCGCTATCGTTCTTTCTATTAGGGGTGTTTGGGGCCTGCATCTTGATGGCCTGCCAGGAGGGAAATGCCCCCAGCGTCGACCAAACGGCTACTGATTGTCACTGGATTAATCACCTTGCGGGTGAAACCTGTGTGCCCAATAGTCCCCAGCGGATCGTTGACTTAACTGGGCTAGACTACGCGTTGAGTTTGGGAATCAAGCCGATTGCCAGTGATGGTGCGGCTCAGGCTAATTTTTACCTGCAGGATGGGGTTGATGGTATTGAGGATGTTGGTGGAGACGACACTCCCAACTTCGAACGGATTTTAGAGCTCAAGCCGGACCTGATTATCGGTGGTAGTTATCTCAATGTTAACTACGATCTATTGTCGAATATTGCTCCGACGGTGGTCATTCAAGATGACTACAGTGGGCAGTGGAAAGATGTCTTCATGCAGTATGGTGCAACGCTTGGCAAAACTGAGAAAGCTGAGCAGGTGATTGAGCGCTATTACGAGCGGGCTCAAGCATTTCAGCAACAAATGGGAGTTCGTGCTGCTGAAACTGAGGTTTCGGTTGTGCGGGTGTATCCAACTCAGATTAATCTCTACCTTGCAGACTCGTTTTGTGGCACGGTTATCGCTGATGCTGGCCTATCTCGTCCACCATCTCAGAACCTGACGGCATCAGAGGCAGGAACTCTCTTTGGCAATCAGATTCAATATGAGGTAAGCAAGGAAAAAATACCTGAGATGGACGGAGATGCTATCTTTCTCTGGACCTTTGGGCACCGTGATGAGATTGCTCAAAACGCACAGTATGCCAAAGCACAACTTAAGGCAGATCCGCTATGGTCAACGCTATCAGCGGTACAGCAAGACCAAGTATATGAAGTTCCTGGTGAGTATTGGATTGGGAGTGGACCAATTGCAGCAAACGCCGTCCTTGACGATCTGTTCAAATATCTTTTAGAAGAGAGCTAGTTGGCTATTGAGACTACGGGATGTTTGTGTATTTGCGTTAGCGAAGCTTATCGTAGGTATTGTGCCTGCACGATCGCGTTTGTTGCCACTGCAAAACCACCTATCTCTTTTGCGATTTGCCCTCTACCGACAGTGCGGCTGATCTGCTGATTGCCAGCGAACTCTATCTCGACAGCGACGATGGCATGGTGCCTGCCAACCGCTACCTGCTAAGCTGCGTCCATGTCGGATTGCCCGCATCCCCCCTTCCCCATGCCTATCTACCAACGCCTTTGGCAAATGATTCGCTATGCCCAGCGTCTTTACTGGGTCGATACGCTACTGTGGCTCGGCATCGTCGGGCTGCCTATCGTACCTGGTCTACTCATCCAACAATTCTTTAATGGCCTAACTGAGCAAACCTCAGCTCGCGAATCTCCCTGGGTCTGGATCGGTCTGCTGCTGGCGATAGGAATAGCACGAATTGTTACCATTTTTCTCGGACGCATTACCAAAACTCAACATCGTTTTCTGATGAGCGGCTTGGTACGTCATAACTTGCTGTTGGGTCTGCTAAACCGGCCTGGAGCTGAGCTGGCGGAGAGCCAAAAGACATCGCCTGGAGAGTTGCTTAGCTACTTTCGTGATGATGCTACTCACATTGAAAATACGGTTGTTTTTACCAATGAGATTTTTGCAGAAACCGTATTTGCCCTAGTGTCTGTCGGGCTGCTGCTCAGCGTCAATGCCAGAATGACCCTGCTGGTATTTCTGCCCCTATGTGCTATCTCATTTCTCGTCCATCGGGCCGAACATCGGCTCAAACGCTATCGCCGCAACAGTCGTCAGGCGACTCAACAAGTCACAGGGTTAATTGGCGAACTGTTTACCGCTGTCCAGGCTGTTAAAGTAGCTGGAGCCGAGGCTTCAATGCTCAATGAGCTGCAGCAACGGTGCGATCGCAGACGTCAGTTCAAGGTGCGAGAACAGGTCTTTAACGCGCTGCTCAATGCTGGCTTTGGCACCATTATCAGCCTAGGCACTGGTCTGATCCTGTTGATGGCGGCCCAAAACCTGGGGGACAGCCTCACCGTGGGTGATTTTGCCCTGTTTGTCTATTATCTTGCTTTTGTTACCTACTTTTTTGCCTTTTTGGGCGGTTTTTTCGCCATTGTTCAGCAAAGTGAAGTCTCGTTTGAGCGCATGGATGAGCTGGTTAATCATCCCATCACCCAGCCCTCTCCCCTTTACCTCAAACCTATCCTGGGGCCTCAATCGCCGCTGCCTGTCCCGCCACCGCCTCTAACTGTTCAACCGCTACACACACTACAGCTAAAAGGTTTGACCTATCATTACCCTGAGGGCAATTCTCAACGAGACACCGGGATTACTAACATTTCCTTTACCCTGACTCGCGGCAGCTTGACCGTAATTACGGGGCCAGTCGGTGCTGGAAAGACCACCCTGCTCCGCGTCCTCCTTTGTTTACTGCCCCGGCAGTCCGGCAAAATCATCTGGAACGGCCAAGAGATTCACGACCCAGCTAATTTTTTGGTGCCCCCCCATGTGGCCTATACCCCACAAATTCCCCAGCTCTTTAGCACGTCTTTACGGGAAAATCTTCTCTTAGGGCAAACAGGCCCGTCCCTGAAAACTCGGCTCAATCAGGCACTCTCCGTTGCTGCCTTCGCTCCAGATTTAGCTAAAATGCCCCAGGGGCTAGATACCCCAATTGGCACTCGCGGTGTTCGTCTTTCTGGTGGCCAAAAACAACGTTTGGCAGCGGCTCGTATGATTCTACGTCGGTCTGAGCTACTTATCTTTGACGATCTTTCTAGCGCTCTGGATGTGGAAACCGAGCAACAACTCTGGGATGGTTTGCTTGAGAAAAAAGCTGTGGCTGAGCCCTTTTCTTATTCTGGCGTACCTCCACTTCCTTACGAGCCTACCTACCTCACTGTTTCTCATCGTCCCGTTATCCTGCAGCGCGCTGACCAGATTGTTCTGCTGGAATCGGGTCAGGTATCGTTTGTCGGCAGCCCCCATAATTTCTTTGCTTGATCTGTAGGTGAACAAGGTTTACCTATAGATTGTTTATTCCCAGCCTAACTTGGCCCGGCTCTCAGTAATCATGGTGCCCAGGGTGCGCTTAAAGGCCAGGGCTCCCATGACCGGCACCGGAAACTCCAGCCGTAAGGGGTGTACCCGTTCTCTACCGCTAGCTTCTAGATTGATACCTGCTGTATCTAAGCTGATGACACGGACCTGTTCGACCCAGTCTGCTCCCTCTTGGGCTTTGACGCAGGCTAGCATGTCGTCTAAATGGTCTTGGTTTAAATGATTTGCGATCGCAATCCGTCGTTTCTCGGTCAGGGGAACACCATCGGGATTGTTTGGGGTACTGGCCATGGTCAATCTCCTCAATCTTGATTGTTTTAGTAAGACTTTTTAAGAACTTTTGTGGCTAGCCATAGGCTGACTAAACACACCGAGATACCGATGATAAAAACGCCTGTATAGCCCACCGCACCGGCAATAAATCCGCTTAGGGCCGGGATGCCCACATGGTGGCCGACCATATAGGCTGATGATTGTAGGGTGTAGTCGCTGCCTGCAGTGGCGCGGCGACTTTTATCCATCATCACGGTAAACAAGGCGGTACTGGTGAGGCTGCGGGCAAAGACTTCGAGGCTGCTGACGATGTAAAGAACAACAATGTGAGTAATGCCGATGGCGGGTAGTATCAGAAGTGCGATCGCAACTGCCTGCAGCAATCCAAACCAGATCAAGGCCCGACGACGGCCCAATGGCTGAATCAGTCCGCCCGCTAACAGCGAGCCCACAATGGCTGCCCCTGATCCGACAATACCCTTCATCCAACCAATGTCGGCCATGGACAAACCAACATCCACCAATAGGGGAGAAAACATGGTGCTGGCCATGCTGCCACCAGTCACATACACCACGATGAATATCAACCAAATCCAGGCTCCGGGGCGATGCACAAAGCTAACCAAGGTGCCCACATATCTCTTCAGGTATACAGGTGACAGAATAGATGCTGTGGAGGAGCGAGCAACCGTTGTGTTTTGTTTTGCTTTGGGACGAGAGACTGAAGGATTCTCTTGATAGCCTAACAACGGTAATAGTGCTAACAATACAGCTCCGGCCAATATCCATAGACTGGTAGTCCAGCCCACTCGGTTTAATGCCAACAACATGACACCTCCCCCTAAGATGCCGCCGATAGAGCGACCTGCACTTTGGATGCCATTGCCCCAACCGCGTTCATGGAGAGCTAATAAGCCAACCGCTAGGGCATCGGTAGCAATATCTTGGGTAGCTGCCAGGGTGGCAATCACTAATATGATGCCAAACAAGAATATGGGGTGTTCTGCAGCATTCATCGAGGCACATAGGAGCAGTGTGAGCACTAACAACCCTTGGGTGGTCAGAATCCAAGATTTGTAATGGCCCCATCGTTTAGAACCATAGAGATCTACCAGGGGAGCCCAGAGAAATTTGAACATCCACGGTAGGGTCAACAGGCTGAGTAATCCAATTACCTCAAGTGAAGCTCCCTCTTGGCGCATAAAAATGGGGAGTGCCCGAAAGAAAAACGCAGAGGGTAAAAATTGAGAGGTATAGAGACTGCTTAGTAATACAAATTTTTCATAGGGCTTTATACGGGGAGGGGCTGTAGATGGTAAGTTTTGCACCATGGATTTGTTCCAAAAGAGACGGGCTTATATTTGAGGTTGGTTAATAGTTGGGCTCATAGTTTAAGCTACAGTTTGGGCGATTGGTGGTGAGTTAAAGGTGTTGATTGGGGTCCCTCCGAGTTCCCTTTCCGGAAGTAGTCACGTTATTCCAAATGGCATGCGGGGCTTCCCATGGGCAGGGCCGGAACGCCGCCCTACAACCCAACGTACTAGGTTATCTCTAATGGCGCTAAGTTGGGGGTACGGCGGGGGCAATTATATGGGTTTTGAGTCGGTTTCTGCGGACATTCTAATGGGTTCTAAGTAAACAACTTTGTAGGGGCAGGTCTTGTGCCTGCTATGGGATAACGAATGCCATTGATCAGGATTTCGTATAAGCAGCAGGTAAATCTGTTGTTTAATTTATCCTCCTAGATTTGGTTAAGAGATCTCTTAAAACCGATAGCTGAAAGATCCTACGACCGAAAATGGGTCGCCTGGTTCAATGCCTCGGGTGCGGGTGCGGGGTGCGCCAGTGATGTAATCTACATCAAACAAGTTTTTGAAATTGAGGGCGAATCGCCAGTCATCACGCTGATAGGAGATGGCTGCATTGGTGAGAAAATAGCTATCTAGTTCAAAGCTATTGGCTAAATCTCCTTGTCGTTCCCCGACCCAGTTAAAACCAAGGCCAAAGCTAAGACCGGATAGATCGCCCGATTGAATTTCATAGGTGGTCCATAAGCTGGCACTATGTTCGGGGATACCGGGTAAGCGATTCCCTGGATCAAACCGATTATCTTCTGTGACCTCTGTATCAATGTAGGCATAGGAGCCAATAATATTCCAGCCGGGCGCAATCTCACCGATGATATCTAGCTCTATTCCCTGGCTTTGTTGCTCACCTGTGGCCACAGAAAAGCGAGGATTGGTGGGGTCTGCTGTGGCTACATTTTGTTTGGTCAGGTTAAAGTAGGCCAGGGTTGCTAACAAACGGCGATCTAACAATTCTGTTTTAATCCCCACTTCAAAGCCCTCTCCTTCTTCAGGTTCTAAGGGATCGCCTGAAATTGTAACGGCGGAATTGGGGAGAAAAGAACGGGCATAGTTAGCATAGAGTGAGACAGTTTCCAGGGGCTGATAGACGATGCCGATGAGGGGGGTAAAGGCATCGTCATTTAGGGTTGACTCGGTCTCATCAATTAGGTTGGTTGTTGTCTGCTCAGTAGTTTCGTAGCTCAATCCGGCCACTAAACTGAGGTTGTTTGTAAGCTTGATTTGATCTTGCACATAAAGTCGGAGACTGTCTGTGTCAATGGTATCCCCGGATAATATCTCATCGCTGCGCTCGGGCCTGGCCACAGCAACATAAACCGGGTCAAAGATGTTAATTGGTGTCCGTAATGAAAAGTCCGTAAACGATTCTGACTTGAGTTCATAGCGGGCTAAATCAATTCCCAATAGCAGGGTATGATCTATCGGCCCGGTAGAAAATTCACCCACGGCATTGGTTTGTAGGGCGTAGGTTGTGTTACTTACTTTTTGTTCACCAAAGACGCGATTGAGGGTGCCAGTTGTCTCATCTAGCCCGCCAATAAAGGGAAAACTGGGGGCGGCGCTAATATCGTCAGCATCGCGGATATAGCGAAAGGCATTGCGCAGCTGCCAATTATCATTAAACCGATGCTCTAGGGTGTAACCGGCACTAAAATAGTCGCTAGAAATCTCATCGTCGAGTTCACCGAGGACACGATCACGGGGAATATCGGCCAATCCATCGCCAAAGGCTACTAGGCCAGTATCTAGAGGCCGTTGCTCATTGAGGTACTCTAGCTGTAGATTAAGGTCGGTGCGATCATTGATGTTCCAGGTAAGGGCAGGTGATATAAAAAATTGTTCAGTATCCTGGTCAAAGTCTCGGAACCCATCTTCGCTCGTATACACTGCATTCAAGCGATATAAAAAATCTCCATTGTCGCTCAGCGGCCCCGATACATCTACACGGGGTCTGAGCAGACCATTGTTGCCAATCTGAAATTCTGCCTCTGCGAAGGGAGTCTCCAACGGCTTTTTAGTCACCACATTCACAGCGCCACCGGGACCGATCTGGCCAAATTGAGCTGACGCTGGTCCTCTGAGTACTTCAATGCGTTCAATATTGGCAATTTCTGGGAAATTCTGTCCAGCGGCATCCCCATTGCCATTGGGGCTAAAGAGACGAAATCCATCCCGAAAGACCGGCACTCCTGCAAAGCCACGTAGATTTACCTGAAAGCCTCGACCCTCTGTTGAGCTGACTGAGGCACCGCCAATGTTGCGTAAGGCTTCATCGAGACCTAGCACCTGCTGATCGTCGAGCACCTGTCGCGGAATCACCTGAATAGACTGGGGATTTTCTAAAATAGGGGTGACAATCCCCGTACTTGTCTCAGGGGCATAGTAAATGTTGTTATCACCAGTTACTAAAATACGCAAGGATTCTGTCTGAGATGGGTCAGATGGCTCTGGTTCAGGCTGACTATCCTGGGCTAGCTGGAGAGTGACTGCGCCTGCTTCATTGTCTATGGTGCCAGTTGTGTCGGGTTGTGCTCTGGCGGGTAGATGCCAACTTAGCATACTGATCACGAATGGCGACAATATCCATAGCCTCATGTCCCTGGTCATGATGATTTCCTCACATTGCGATTACTGCTGGGCAATAATTTCTAATGGAGGAAATAGTAACTAGCCAGATTTCTAGTTTTCTTTGTTAGCCGGACTTTTTTTCTTTGTTAGCCGGACTTTTAGCGCTGCTTCAGCTGATAGGCTTTGGGGCTAATATCAAAGGCCCTCCGAAAAGCCACACTAAAGGCTTCAGGATTGCGATAGCCCACCGCTTGGGCAACACCAGCAATGGTGCTATTGGCACTGAGCAAAAGGTGTTGTGCCTGCTGCATGCGATAGTTACGCAAATAGCCAAATACAGTGGTGCCAAATACCTGACGAAATCCCTGCTTGAGTTTACGATCATTCAGCCCCACCTGCCGAGATAGTTCTAATAATGTGGGTGGATTTGCCACCTGTGCTAGCAAAATATCCCTAGCATAGACGATGCGATCTCTCTCATCTGAGAGTAAATCAGACTGAACATTCAACAAACTAGGATCAGACAATAATTGCTCAAAATATAGGCTAATCAGCTCTATCGCTTTACTTTCTACATACAGTTGTTTAGTAAACCCCTGATATGGACAGTTGAGCAACTGTTGTATGGTTGCCTGCATGACTGGTGTCATGGCAAAGCTTTGATGATAGGCTGCGTCAATACCTGCGATCGCATTGCGTAGCTGGCGGGGTAGCTGATGAAACTCTTCTCCAGTGGTCAGATTAATCACATCAGGCTGAACATGGATATGAACTAACAAAACAGGCTGATTGGCCTCATATCGGATGTTGCCTTTGGTGTCGTTGATAACTCCTAGATTCGCTTGCTTAGCTTTAAATTGCACCATTGCATCAGCACCAGATCCCTCAATCTGCATCTGTCCAGCCATGCAAAAACTCATGCCAATGGAGGTTTTCGCCACTGGATGGTTGCGTTCAATTACGATTTGGTCTCGAAAGTTTAAGTCATTGATAATCAGATCTAACCCTGGACGCAGATGCCACCTCTGAATCGACCCTCTGCCAAATTTATCTGGTAGGGTAAATACTTCAGGTCGCTGCCCCAAACAGCCAGCATTTGAGGGCTGGTCTAATTCCTCAAATAAGTCTCGAACATTGGGGACGACATGACGCAACACCATAGGATAAACACAAGCAATTAAGCTTAGCTTATTGCAATTCATTCTCAAAAGTGATTTTTATCCAAAAATCTAAAGGATCGATGGAAACACTTACCATAGCTAGCGCCCATTACAGAATTAAAGACAGATCGGTATCCTCGGTCAATTTGTAAAATGCCTGCCCAGACGTTCTACTTTCAGTTGTAAGTGCGAGGAGATTCGATTTCCCTGATGCTGGGCAGTAAAAAACCACCGATGCCCACCAGCATCATAGCCAGGGCACAGGCCGTGTACAAAACTGCCATACCCGTACCAGGACCGCTGCCAAAGCCGGGGAGCCAGAGCGTCAGCCGTCCCATCATCGCTGGTTCTAGTAGGCGGTCGGCCAGAGGACCGGCCAGCAGTACGCCTAGGGCACTGACGCTCTGAACTGTGAGCGAATTGGCTGCAAACACTCGCCCCTGGATGGCAGGGGGCACCGACTCCATCCAGAGGGCATTTTTAGAACTACCTAGCAGAGGAAAATTTAAAGATGAACAAAACTGAGCTGGAATCCATACCTGGAGCGACCGCCCCAGACCAAATACTGTCTTGCTCAGACCGGCTCCGATAAAGCCTGCTAGCAGACTCCGCACCCGCTGCTTTGGGCCACTCCAAACACTGAGAACAATCGCGCCGGTAACGCCGCCAATGCCCGCTGCTGCTCCGGTACTGGCGAGGGCTTGGGCACTGCCGTTGGTGCGGGCCAAAATCATCGGGTCGTAGACGGCTCCGCCCAGGTCGTGGAAAAACCAGAACAATGTGGTCATGAGCAAGAGCACACGTAGACTGGGCCGCTGCCAAACATAGCGAAAGCCCAGGGTGAGTTGTGACCAAAGCGGTTTGGGCTCGATTTCCGGCTGGGGTTGGGGAATGGAGCAGGTGAGTAGGAGTGCGATCGCACTGCCAAAGGTCACCAGATCAAGCCATAAAATACCTAAAAGCCCAATCAGCGGATAAAGTAGTCCCGCCAGGGCTGGCCCCAAAATGGCTGAGCCGTAGTGAACTGAAGCCAGTAGGCTGTTGGCGCGAGTAAGCTGGTTTCTAGAAACCAGCAGAGATACGGAAGCCTGATAGGCGAGACTTTGAATTTGTCCAAAGCCGCCGTTGAGGGCAGCGGCGAGGTACAGGTGCCAGATTTGCAGGGTGTCGGTGGTGTAAAGGAGGGCGATGCCCAGGGTGGAGAGGGCGGCGATGCTGTCTCCAAGTATCATTAACCGTTTGCGACTGTAGCAGTCAACAACAACTCCAGCAAACAGTGTGATAGGAATACGCGGCAGTTGAGAGAAAAAGCCCACCAGTGCCAGGGCCGTTGTGGAGCCGGTGAGATTCCATGCCCAGAGGATCAGGGCAAACTCGGTCATGTAGCTGCCGACGGTTGAAATCAGCTGACCGAACCAGACGATGATGAAGGTACGCATAACGCGAGTTATGTTGCAGCAATTAGCGAAAAGTATTGGTGCGCTTTGCTTAATCTCATTAATTTAGATTCTCTCTCATACCTTTAGCCACGCACTAAGACCCCCGGCAGCCGAGAAACATTACCCATGCCCGCTGTCCACTGCTGGGAGCAGATAGTTGAAAAGATCCTCGAGAATTGCATTGGCCGCAAGAATATTGCCAAAAATCCAATATCCCGAATCTACGATGTATACCCGATCATTTTTCACAGCTTCAAGATTTTGCCATAGAGGGTTACTCTGGAAGGTCTCAAAGGACTTTTCTGCACCTGGATCGAGGGCAGCAAAAATCACGTCTCCATCCAGGCGCTCCAGTTGCTCCAGCGAGACCTTAACAAAGAATTCTTCAGGTCCACTTTGGGCAGCGGGTCTGGGCAACCCCATATCCTCTAAAACACTGCCAGGGAAAGAAAATTTTGGACGAAACTCGGTGTTGCTTGCTTCTGTATAAAAGCGAACGACCGAAACCTCAGTCTGCTCAAGGCGCTCCCCCATCGCTGTTTGAAAGTCCTGAATTCGAGCCTGATACTCAGCTAGTAGTTGTTCCGCCCGCTGACGGTTGCCGATAGCCTCCCCAGAGCGCAGGAGTTCGTCTTTCCAACCAATCTGGGTATATTCAAACGAGACTGTCGGCGCAACCTGGGAAAAGAGTTCATAATTCTCAGAGGAGACGTTGAACCCCAGAATCATATCAGGATTAAGCTGCACCAGCTTTTCCAAACTTGGTGAACTCTCTTTTCCAAGTGAATCAACTCCTTCGGTTTTTCCTTTTAGGTGACGCGCTCGACTGCTGACCCGGTTAGGCTCTGCTGCTGCGAGCGGCTTACGATCTAGCGCCAACAGCACCTCTAGCGCAATTCCGTCTGTGGCAACCAGGCGCTGCGGATTATTCGGAACACAGGTTTCACCCAAATCATGCTGGATGGTTTGACACTCTGCTGCGGCTGGAACCGTGTCTGAAGGACTCGGCGTGTTAATCGAGAAGACACCACAGCAGGCAGAGACCAGAAAACATGCCGCTACTGCAAGCAGCAGCCACCGATTTTGTTTACCCAGTTCAATTATGTTCACATACATCTCCCGCGCTACCAAAGACCATAAGAAAAGAGAGATATCAGGTACAGGGCTACCCCACATCTCCCCCAGAAACTGGCCCAGAGCCTAAAATTCCACACGATAGCCAATACTAAAGGTTCTGCCAGGTGCTGCTCGCCGATTAGTCAGAGAGAATGGGGCAAATATTTGGTCACCAATTGCAAAATACTGTGTATCAAGCAGATTGTGAATACCAAGTTGAACAGAACCAAAACCCAAATCAATGCTGCTGATATAGTCCAACACAAAGTAGCTATCAGTTGCCACGGCATCGACACCTGCATCAAATCCCCGATCTCTACTGCCTACGTAGAGTCCTTGGAGGCGATTTCGCCAGCCCGGTAAAGTGTTGTTTTCAACATACGTTGTAATTTTCAGGGGCTGAACATCTGCTGTTCTGATGGCAATAAAGTCACCATTGTCATCTGGCTTGCTTTCCCCCTCATTCCAACTAAAAATGCTGCCCAGTTGCCAGTTATCGCTGGGCTGCCAGTCAACTGTAGCTTCAACCCCGTAATTGCGCTGGGGCGCACGCGAAATTCGGACATCGCCAATGGCAAAAGTCTCTGTTCTCACACCAAGCTCTGAATCGCTATAAAAGCCAGCTAGCGAAAACTGTACATCTTGCCACTGTCCGCGCACCCCGAGCTCATAGTTGTTGACTTTCTGAGGAGCCGTAAACACCAGATCGTCTTCTAGAGAGGTAAACCCGTCGGCAGGACTGCGTAGCACACGACCAAAATCAGGCACCCCAAAGCCCTGAGAAAAGTTAGCAAATACGTTTAACTCATCGGTGATATCGTAGACCGTACCAACATTGAACACCACATCGTCCGCATTGATGCCGCCGCCTTCAACGGATACAGGCGTTGTCCGAAACAGCCTGGCGGTGTAGTCATCCACATCCAAGCCAATGTTTTCGTACCGCACACCACCGCTCAACAGCCAGTTAGGGCTCATATCCCATTGGGCCTGGGCAAACAAGCCAACATTTTCGACAGTGTAGGGTGGTGTAAAGACAACGTCCTCGGCCAGACGAGCGACTCGAAATCCACTGGTAACAAACTCATCCGTAAGCACCTGATAGGGCTGAGAAGATTCTTCATTGCTGTAGTCTAGCCCCCATAGCACATCAAAAGTCTCAGAAAATGGCGTTTCAAGTTCAACCCTACCGCCAAAACGATCGGACTCTTGCCGACCAACGATAAAGGAGCCGCTACTTCTATCTTCAAAGGGAACGCCAAAGAAATTGTCGTTGCTTCTGTAAAACCCTTGCAGCCTTAACTCGCCACCTAAAATGTCTGCGTGGCTGTAGTTGAGGCTGGTGCTGATATATCGCCGAGCGTCGCCACACTCAACATCAATACAGTCTAAATCAATTTCTTCAGCACGAGCCTTGGTCGCGGTTGGATCGTTATCAACATCGGGGTCGTTAATGAAATCTGGACTACTGTCTTCGTCAAAGTAATTTAAACTAACCTGGAAGCGCTGATCTTCAGCCTCTACGCCAAATTTTCCAAGAATGTTAAAGTTCCGAGCGTTTTCTATCGCATTACCTGCGCCGGGAATGCGATCGCCATCCCCATCAAAGGCAAAACCAATGCCCTCCGTTGAGAGGTTAATGAGATAGTCGTACTGGCCTGAAGTGCCAGACACTCCGTACTCGACATAAGCCCCAAAGCTATCTTCATCAAAGTCGCCACGAGAGTTGACGCGCGTTTCGATAAATTGGCTGAGGCCAGCTTCGGTTGGGCGACGGGTAATGATATTAATGACGCCGCCCGTTGCTCCTTCGCCAAAAGCAGCAGAGGGTCCCCGAACCACCTCAATTTGCTCAATTGCGCTGGGTGAAATGCTCCTGAGAACAGAAGCTCCTGCTGTATTCTGGTTGGTGCTGATGGGCACACCGTCAATCAATACCTGAACTCCTCGTCCCCGCAGCGTTTGGGGAAAGTCTCTAAAGTTCTGAGTCGGTGGTCCCAGACCGGGCACGGTCTGGCCCAAAATGTCAATCAGGTTAGTCGTGAGCTGGCTTTGATTCTCGATGTCCTCACGGGTCACGACGGTTACTGATCGCGGCACATCTAAAATGTTTTCCTCTGTTCGCGTAGCTGTCACAATGAGTTGAATCGCATTCTCATCGGCAACCAATGAAGTGGTTACTCCTGGTGTGACGCTCAGTATCAGATTGCCCGTGTCTGCGCTGACTTGAGCCTCCGGTGGAGCATCGGTGCCTGTAATCGAGACCTCAACCCCACCATCAGGCAACGCCGACACCTGCACCACAGCAATGCCTTCCGCTGGGCCAAATTCTTCAAAACTGTCTCTCAGCAGTACCGCGTTGGAGATTTCTAAAATCAGCGCGTCACCTGAAACTGATGTAGTCGGCTCGGCCAGGGTGCCATCCGCTGTCTCTAGCACCACCTGCAAACCTGCATCGGTGGCTTTCACCCGTACATCGGTAATTTGCACTGTCTCGATCTGCGCCATCTGGTCAGCAATAGGTAGCCCCTGATTTGCCTGGGCAGCAGCAGACAGTGTCAATGCGCCAACTAAACCCCCTGCTAGGGCCACCATTAGACCCAAACACTGCGGTCCTAGACGTCGCCTCAGCCGATTTTGAATATCCATTGTGCCCCACACCAGATGCAAATTATTCTCAAGTGTGAGTATTTTTACGGAGAGAGGTGATCGGTGTCAGTTCCTAGCGGGATCTTTTCCATTCCTAGCGGGATCTTTCTGCTGACGTTAGGGATTGGCGGAAAAATCACGCCCTGTTAGCCCTCACCCTAAATCCCTCTGCCGCGGGGCGAGGGACTTTGACTCTAACTGAAGGGGCTGGGGGATGTAGAGCTTTGCTCTTCCCGAAGGGTGGGCCAGTGAAAAGAATAGGTAATGTGCTTCCTGCTGACTCTCCCTACTGCCGCAGCGATCGCGGATTCACCCCAAACCGTTTCCGAAAAGCTGCTGCAAAGTGACCCTGACTGGCATAGCCAACGGCTGAAGCGGCCTGGGTAACGGTGATATCCCCGGCTAGCAACAGCTGTTTGGCCTGCTCTAGTCGCTGGGCTCTAACATAGCCAAATACGGTGGTCTTAAATATCTGCCGAAACCCAACCTTGAGCTTATGCTCATTGAGACCGACCCGACGGGCCAGGGTAATAAGCGAGGGTGGGTTAGTCAGCTCCTTTAGCAAAATATTCGCCGCTTCGTATAGTCGCTCAGTGTCCGCTGCTTTTACATTTCGGGAAGGACGCTCATCCTGTTCTAGCGCTACCCACTGGTCAATTTGTAGCGCTAGCAGTTCCAGGGCTTTGCCCTCTAAAAATAGTCGCTTGGTTTCATGGTGATAGGGACAGTGCAAAATTTGCTGCAGTACCGTGTGCATGGCCGGGGACATCTTACCAAGGGACTGATGAAAGCGTAGGTGCTCGCCCGTCAGAGTTCGCTGCAGCAACCCTGGCAAAAATGCTAAGTCCATCCCAAACGTCTGAAAAAAGCGAGGTTCAATATGCAGGCGGATGAGTTGCACACGCTCATGGGCCAGGCTAATCTCATCCTCTTCGATATCTGGCAAGGCAAAGAAATAGCTCTGACCGTTGGCTTCGCAGTATTCTGGCGGTACCCCTGGAACCCCAGGGCAGTAAACCCCATGCTGGCCAGAGAGATAAAATTTGGCAACAAATGGCATGCTATCTGAATGTTCAGTCTTGCGACATAGATCCTGATGGTTGTCATCATCGAACCAATCCATCTGAAGCCCTGACTGTAGCCGTACTGACCAGAAGTGGTCGCTGCTGTATCGATTCTGGCAATGGCCCACCCGATCAAATCCATTGGTATTGTACTCAACGGCACCATTAACTTTCAGGCAGTCCTGCCATTGCTGTTCGTAGGCTTCCTGGGTGATAACATCCATCGCGATCAAGACAATTTTTAAGCAAAATAGTTGGCAACTATTCCTATTAGTGAAATAGACTCAGCTGATAAATGTCAAGCTCCCAGGTCCACGTTGGCATAGTCAGCCAACAGACTGTACTTTTAGGGCGGTGTCAGGCTTTGTTAAGCAGCAGCCCACACTTACCCGTTTTCCTCGATTTGTCGTTTCTCGGTACCTTTTCTAAGAGATGGAAGAGGCGGTAACTGGGTTCTGCTTACAATGCCTACCATTAAGATTCCTGCAGCGCTCAGGCCATATAGCACTGTCATGCCAAATCCAGGGTAGGTGTCAGCGATGGGGCCAAACATCGATAGCCAAGCAGCGGGTTCAAAGACATAGTCGGCCAATGGTCCAGCTATCAGGCTAGCGGAGGCTCCGATCAGTAGACCGATTAGGTGATCCACAGCAAAGGCGCGACCTTGTAACTTGGCAGGAACTATGGCATACCAGCAGGCGGTGTAAGTGCCGAAAATAATGGGTTCGCTGATGGAGGCACCCAGACGAGCGCCGGTCCAAACAACTGATTCCTGACCAAAGCCGAAAATGAGTTTACCGAGTCCGACGCTGAGTATGCCTATCAGTAACCCTCGTCTAGAATTGCGGAAACCACCGCTGATAGTCAGAATGCTGCCACCAATGAGTCCACCAACACCAGCAGCAGCAACAATAGTACCCAACAGTTGGGCATCGTTTCCGGTACGGGCCAAAATCATCGGTTGATAGATGGTTTCTCCAATCTGATGCAAAAATGCAAAGCAGGAGAGAACAGTCACCATGGCTCGCAGTTCTGGATGCTTAAAAATGTAGCGGAAACCCAAGGTGAGGGTTTGCCAAAGAGGAGCATTGTTTTTATCTGTGTTGTCGTTGGTATGACGGGTAGCCGGAATAGCTATAAATAGGAGGGTGAGAGCTGCGATCGCAAATGTCCCCATATCAATGACGGTAATGCCAAATAGCCCAATCATCGGATACAGCACCCCGGCCAAGGCAGGGGCAAAGATACTCGTGCTATAGCCTGCCATGGCTCCCATCCCGGCGGCCCGCATATGATGCTCTTGGGGTACCAGCATGGGGATAATGGTGGTGTAGGTAAGGGTTTGGATATGACCAAAGCAGCCAATGATGGCAGCAATAACGTAGAGATGCCACACCTGTAGTGTTTGGGTAATGGCCAAGATGCCCACAGAGACAGTACAGCAGGCAGAGCCAGTATCGCTGAGAATTAGTAATATCTTGCGAGAGACTCGGTCTACTAAGAGACCGGAGACGAGTGCGATCGCAATCTGCGGCAGCTGATAAAAAAATAAAATTAGCGCCACAGCAGTTGCCGACTCAGTTTGTTGCCATACCCAGAGTGTCAGGGCAAAATAGGTCATGTGGCTGCCAACAGAAGAGGTAATCTGCCCCAGCCAGAGAAGAATAAACGTACGCACCAGATGGATTTAAAATGCGGGCAAAGTAATATTACTGACTCAGTGAATTTATTTTCTTTGTTAGACGGAGTTTTTTCTTTGCAAAATGGACTATTTTGACATTGCTCCGCATCTCTCACTCTCCGTATCCCCATGTCGGTTTTCTCCACATATTTGACTTTGCCGGACCACTATGGAGGTAACAGGTGTTGCTTAAGTTCTTCTAAATAAAGCTCGGTACCGATGGGGCCAGATAAACCCAGGCATAGATACGCTGGAATAAAGTAGACTCGCCCAGTTTTACTGGCGTCCAGAGATTGAGTAATCGCATTGTCTTGCCACGATTGTTTAATTTCAGCCAGCTGATCTGCTTCAAATTGAGCATCACTATTCAATAGTTGGGACGGACTGAAATTGCTGCCCAGCATGATGACAGAGTCTGTTTTATTCAACTGTGGTAATGTTTCAAGGGAAAGCGGGACAGGAAAGATAGAATTAGAGTCTTCAAATTCCGGTGGTGCTACTAATTGGAACCCCATTTCTTCAATCAGGGAACTGCATATTCCATGGGCAGAATTGCCCAAATACATATCTTGTAAATTAAAGGAACTGAGCAACAACAGCGTAGGGTGAGCAGCAGCTACAGTAGCAAAGTCTTTACGAGCTGCGACAATTTGTTGCTCCACTTGAATCAGCATCCGTTCAGCCTGCTCAGTACGATTGATGGCCTGAGCAATTGACCTTAAGGATACCTCCGGCTCTGTAGAGTCAAACAATAATGTGGGCGCAATCTCAGATAAGACGTTGTATTGGTCCGCATTATCAGTAGTTCCTAAAATCAAATCAGGCTGGCTTGCAACAATAGCTTCGATTGAAGGATTACTGGATACACCAATATTGTTCAATGGTTGGGTAATATACTCACCTAAATAGGGAATCTGTTGATTAGGATTATCGTAATTGCCTGTATGTACTTGTAAGTAATCGGCGTAAGCTACAGGCTGAACATCCAAAGCCAGCAGAGATTCCAGAACTGACGGGCCTAGTACCACAATTTTGTCAGGATAACCGCAGATTTCTGTTTCTCCTGCTTTATGAGTAATAGTTTGACAGTCGATTCTATTGGAGAGATTAGACAGATTATTGGACCTAGATGATTGTCCAGTACTTTTCTGGCAAGCGGTGATAGCAGTTACGAAAGCCAAAAAGAATATGCTTATTAAAGATTTTTTGAATGCCAAAGCTCCTTGCCCCTTATTTCAAAGCTAAATGGCGAGCGAGTATAGCGTATCAAAACTCGACTGAAAATGATGCAGTCACTGTAAACGGGTCGCCTGGTTCTACGCCAAATATGCGACTGTTAGCTGCTGCTAAGATATAGTCAACATCAAACAGGTTACGGAAATTCAGGGCTGCACGCCAATTGTCGCGGCGATAGGACAGGGCTGCATTGGTGATAAAATAACTATCTAGCTCAAAAGAGTTGTCTAAATCTCCCGCACGCTGGTCAACAAAATTAAACCCAAGGCCAACCCCCAATCCCTCTAAATCCCCTTCCTGAACTTCGTAAGTTGTCCACAAACTAGCGCTATTTTCAGGTGTATTAAATGTACGATTACCCTCAGGAATAAAGTTATCTTCTGTAACCTCAGCATCAATATAAGCGTAGGACGCAATCACATTCCATCCCGGTAAAATCTCTCCAGTGACATCGAGTTCGATACCTCGACTGCGCTGCTCACCCGTTGCGACGGATGAAAGTGAATCGATGGGGTCAGGCGTGGCTACATTCTGTCGAGTGATGTCGAAATATGCCAGGGTAGCCAGCAGGTTTCCATCTAATAGCTCCGCCTTTGCGCCAAATTCAAACCCTTCCCCCTGCTCGGGGTCGAGGGGATTGCCCGTCGTTGTTGTATCGAAACTGGGTGTAAACGATTGGGAGTAGCTGCCGTAGAGCGAAATATTTGATGCGGGTTGATAGACAATACCAACACGGGGCGTTACGGCATCATCATTTTGAGTTGTTTCAGATTCTACCGGATCAAAAACAGTTATGCCGTTAGTATCGTTTCTCTCTACAGTGTCATAGCGCAATCCCGCCACCACAATTAGCTCATCCGTCAAATCGATTTGATCTTGTAAATAAATACCCAGCCTATCGGTTTGCGATTCGCTATTTCTAGCAAGTGGTAAATCATCGAAATCGATGTTATCAAATGCCCCGAAGACAGGGTCAAAGATATCAATGATCTGAGGATTAAAGAAATCAAGACTGGTAACTTCCTGGTCACCCGTTCGATTGAGATCGACGCCGAATAAGAGCGTATGCTCAACGGAGCCAGTGGCAAACTCCCCTACTACATTGGTTTGTAAGGAGTAGTTCTGAGTATCTATGGCTTGCTGACCGGCAAACCGCGTTTGTAGCCCGGTAGTCTCGTCAAAATCAAAGGGAATTGCACCAATATTTAGGAGGTCCCGATCGGTGTAGCGAAAGGCATTGCGTAACCGCCAGTTATCACTAAAGCGATGTTCAAAACGGTAGCCGACATTAACAAATTCATTGTTAACAACGTTGTCGGGTTCATCCAGGCTCCGATCAAAGGGAATATCTGCAACATCATTGCCAATGGCTAATAAACCGTTGTCTAGGGGCGATTCTTCGTCAACATATTCAAATTGGACGGTTAAATCGGTGCGATCGCTAATCTGCCAGCTAAGAACCGGGGAAACAAAAAAACGTTCAAACTCTTGATCGAAGTCTCTAAAGCTATCTTCGCTTCGGTATGACGCATTGAGACGATATAGCAAACGGCCATCTGCAGTTAACGGCCCAGTAAAATCAAGCTGGGGACGAAAGAACTCACGATTACCCACTTGAAGCTGAATGTCGTACAAGGGCTCAGAAAGCGGCTGTTCAGTAACCAGATTAATCACGCCCCCCGGCTGAATCTCGCCATACAAAATTGAGGCCGGTCCCTTAAGTACTTCGACCCGTTCTAAATTGGTAGTTTCAGACAAACTTTGTCCGAATCCGCCAAACTGTCTGAAACCATCGAGTAAAACAGTAGCATCATTAAATCCGCGAATATTAAAGTTCTCGCCTGCATTACCAAATGAGTTACTGGTGGTGACGCCGCTGACATTGGTCAGGGCTTCTTCAAGGCGAATCACCTGCTGATCTTCCAGTACCTGTCGGGGAATCACCTGAATGGACGCAGACGTATCTAATAGTGAAGTGTTGGTGCGGGTGGCGGTGCTGGCATCGGGGACAAAATAATCGCCATCGTCTCCTTCACCAGTGACCACAATTCGCAGGGAATCATCATCGGGAGCTTGAGCTGTGGCGTCTCCGGGGGTAACGCTAACTGTCAGGTTAGCCGCTGCAGTTGTGACTTCTAGGGTGGGAGCCGCATCAGCACCGGTAATAACAATCTGTACGCGATTGTCCGGCAAATTAATTACATTAACCAGGACAATTCCATCCGTTGGATTGCTCACCAAAAACTCATCCCCCTCCGACAGTTGTAATACTGCATTGGGAATGTCTATAACCATGGCATTACTGCTAGTCGAGGTTTCAGGCGTAGCCAGATCCCCATTGGTTGTCAGCTGAAGCGTCAGCCCTGTAGCAGTTTCGTCAATCAGTACGTTGGTGATTTCTATCGGATTCGTCTGAGCAAACCTGTTTACAGAGATGTTTGGCCGCCCCTGTATTGTTTGTCCTTCTGCCAGGGCGGGGTACATGATTAGAAAAACCACCCCTGTCAACGATATGCCCCACAACCGCTTTGCCATACTCACCCACCTACGATAGGTCCAATAATGAAACTGATTATTATTAACTGGTGAGAGAATGATACGGGGTAATGGGATTTGCAATCTTTGTGAGATGAACGTTTTTTCTTTGTGAAATGAACGTGTTAACTTTGGCTCCCTCCACAATTGGATTTTTTTGAAGCTACGCGTTTTAACTTGGAGGTGGTTGACGATGACTGCTGACCTAGCTGGTAGGCTTTGGGGCTGATGGCAAACTTACGGCGAAAGGCAGTGCTAAAGGCTTCTGGGTTGCGATACCCTACCCTGGCCGCAACATGGGCCACGGTAACGTGAGAATGGCGTAGCAGATGCTGGGCCTGCTCCATACGATAGTCACATAGATACCCAAATACGGTGGTCCCAAATAGATGGCGAAACCCTTGTTTGAGTTTGCGATCGCTTAACCCTACCCGATGGGCCAGGTCTACCAGCGACGGCGGACTGCTTAAGCACTGCACTAATAACTCTCGGGCATATTCAACTTGTTCTAGTTCACTGGCGGTCAGAGCAACTTTCTTGGGGACGGACGAGGCTTCTTCAAGACAGCTGAGCTGAAGTGTCAATAGTTCAAGTACTTTACACTCAAGATAGATTTGCTGCATCATCCCCTGATAAGGACAGTCCAGGATTTGTCGCACGATCCGGTTCATTGCCAGTGACGTTTTTCCCAACGGCTGATGAAATCGGTCTCCATTTTTAAGCAAACGCTGGAGTGCCTGTGGTAACGCCTGATCACCTGGACTAAATGTTCGAAAGTAATCTAAATCAGCCCAGGCTATAACCACCACCGTGGGTATATGGGCTTGCCATTCTTCAGTCTCAGTAATACCAGGCAAATGATAAAGATAGTTGCATCCAGCTATCTCTTCGTAATCAGCTAGATTCTCAGGTACATTCTTGGCTTTAACTTTAGAGGCCCCCGACAAATAAAACTTTGCCGTCAGTGGAAACAGCTCTTCATGCTGTCGTCGTACTATCAAAGGCTCTGGCAAGCATCCGTTAACAATATGAATGCCCAAGCTTCCTCGCAACTGAATCGTATGATGGCATCCTTTCCCCAGCTGTGGCGGAACATGATACTGGGTATAAAACTCTGTTACCTGGGAGTGCTGCATCAGGTTTAGAATTTCCAGTTCGCTCAGATCGATGGCCATGCTCGCTGCGGTTTAATGCGTTAGATTGGTAAGGATAGGATTTATTCTCAATAGTGTAGCGGAAGCCAGCCATCCTATTTGGTGAGCTGCCATAGCAGCTTCTGCAAACTCAGTAGTAGACGAGGTCAGCAAAGCTACTGGCAATTTCATCCACTTTCAAATTGCAAAAACAAAAAGAGAGCCTAAGGGCATAGGCTCCATATGAGGATTCCAGCTAGTATTGGCAGTGCCAAAAAGCCTGTTTAGCGATCTAAGCTTTTGTGGTTTCTACCTGATGAGACTTTTGTCGACGCCTCAGACCAGTAATTAGTAAACCGCTGCCAAGCAAGCCCAACAAAGAAGTAGGCTCCGGTACAGCCGTCACCTGAGCAAACTGCCCTGTCTCATTTAGAGGTACAACTGGCTGACCGTTGGGCGGCAGATAGGCAGCCCCAACTCGACCTGTGTCGACCAACTCCTGAGTCGTGATGGAAGGAAAAGAGACGTCTTCATGGCTAGAAAACCCGATGGGAAATCCAAATTCGTCTGCCCAGTCATCGACATGTAGGTGAGGCGTACTGCTACGCGGTGGTTTTGACCAGAAGCTCAAGCCAGCAGCAAGCGTAGGATCGTTCCCGCTTTCGCGATCGAAGTTGGGCGCACCCAAATTGAGACCATCGGGTTCGTTGTAGCTCCCGGTTTGAAGAAGCTCTTGGGTACTGGTATCAAAATTAAAATTGACTCCAGGGTCAAGGTGATTGTCAGTATAGGTCTCCAGCAGGGTTCCATCCGGGGCAAAGAAGGAAATATTGAGGAAGTCTAAATCCCCGGTTCTGACAATTCCATCCAGGTAGCTTTGGGTCTCGTCGTAGCCAAATGACCCTGACACTTGAAATCCAGCGATTTGCCCAGACCAGTCAAAGTTAAATTCGATCGCCTCGGCACGGGCCGGAATTGCCAGGCTCAGCGCTAAACCAAGAAAAAGGCCCTTTCTTAATATGGGGAACATCAATCCGAAATCTCCAAAAGACGCAATTGCAGAGGGTTTGCAAAAACTGACATGCCATCATAAGCAGGGTTACCTCGATGCGAAAGCAATGCCAATCCTGTTACACATAAATAATTCAGAATAATTCCCATTAGGAAGTATCGATCTCCCTACCCGCAGACTTGGGTAGGATGTCCCCTGAAAACGATTACAGACCAGCTAGGTCTGCATACTTTTCACAAATAAAATATATTATCCTTTTTGAGTTATTGCAAGTGTTTTGCAATAGTTAGCAGTGAAAAAGTCCTTCTTATACTGGATGTTTATTGATCTGAGGTGGATTATTTAAACCTACTCGCTTGATGGCCAATGTGAGACCATCGGCGATAGAGAGCATACTCAAGTCGATTCGATCGTCATGGTGGAGGGTTTGATTTAGCTCTCTCAACGCCACTGTATCAGGATCAGTTTTCTCTGGCGCTGCTACATCCCCACCCCACAGCACATTGTCAATCGCCATCAAGCCTCCCGGTCGCAGCAGTTCCAGGCATTTTTCGTAGTAGTGAGGGTAGTTTGTTTTATCCGCGTCAATAAAGGCAAAATCAAAGGTGTTTGCTTGCCCTGTCGTTAACAAACTGTTTAGGGTATCGAGAGCCGGGGCAACGCGCATATCAATTTTGTTAGCAACACCAGCCGCTTGCCAATAGGGCTGGGCAAAATCCCGACAGTCTTCTCGGATATCACAGGTGACCAAGACACCATCAGCGGGTAATGCGAGGGCCATCCACAGAGCACTATAACCAGAAAAAGTGCCAATTTCGAGAACTTTTTTAGCGCCCATCAGTGTTACTAATAGCGCCATAAACTGTCCCTGATCAGGCGCGATCTGCATATAACCGTAAGGATGCTGAGCCGTTTTCTGCCGCAGCTGAGAGAGAACTCCCGACTCTCGCAAAGAAACCGAAAGCAAATAGTCATAGAGATGTGCATGCAATCCAACAGTTTTATTAGACATAGTTCTCCTCTCCTTTTTTCCGTATCTTCATAGTCTCCTCTTTCCCTCTCCCCTAGGGCACAAGTAATTGCTCTTTAAGCGCTTCCAAATAAAGCTCAGTACCAATGGGACCTGGCACCGCTCCACATAGGTAGCTAGGCAGAAAATAAACACGGCCCGCTTGGCTAGCGTTGAGGGACTGGGTAATGGCATTCTTCTCCCAGGCCTGTTTTAAGGGCGACAGCTGATGCTCTGAAAAATTATCCATGCCGTCAAACTGGTTCAGGTCGCTAAAATTGTGTCCCAACACAATCACTATATCGGCATCATTAAAAAAATCAGGTAACGCTTCGAGGGAGATGGGTGCAAGCGGGCTAGAATTGTCCTTATCTAGACCCGATGGCGCTATTTCTTGAAATCCCAGCGTTTCAACTAATGAATTGCAAAGTCCAACCGGCCTGACAGGGATAGATAGAGTTTGAATATCTGTGGATGAGAAAAGAAAGGCTACCCGTGGATAGGTGGCAACAAAACCGGCAAAGGTTTCTTGGGCAGATACGATTTGTTGCTGGGTTTGAGTTAATACTTCTTCAGCTTGTTCGGTGCGGTCAAAGGCTTGTGCAATAGCGTTTAGATGCTCAACTGCGTCAGTGTGATCAAACAACAGGGTAGGGGCAATGGTGGATAGTGTTTCATAGTGCCTAGAACTAATTGGATCAGCACCCAAAATTAAATCGGGTTGGACCTTAACAATAGCTTCAAGGGATGGATTTCTCGCTACTCCCACGTTGGCTAATGGTTGGGTAATAAGATTGCCTAAATAGGGAATCTGTTGGCTAGGATCAGTGTAATCTCCTTGATGAAAGGCCACATGGTCGGCATACCCGACAGGCTGAACGTTAAGAGCTAATAAGGGCTCTAGAACATAGGGACCCAACACCACAATTCGCTGGGGCTGACCGCAAATGTCGGTTATGCCCAGTTTATGTTCAATGGTGCGACAGTCAGGACCATCCGGCGAGACGATGGTTGCCGCCTCGTCTGACTGATGGTCTGGACGTTGACAAGCCACAATGGCTAACGCCGTCAGTAAACTGAATGCTAAATGCCTGACTCGTAAAAATCTTTGCATGTGCTACCAGACTGAATAAACCATCGAGTCCTTGGTCAACGTGAGACGTATAATCGCTTTCCCTAAGGAGAGAATCAGAAAAAAAGATAGTCAGCAATCGAACAATTAGAATTCGTATTCCACAGACGCCCGTACCGTTAGCGGCTCCCCCCAATTAATATCAAATGTTCTGCTGCCACCTGTAGACTCGATGTAATCAGTATCAAACAGATTGTCAACATTCAGACGCACTTGCCAGTTGTCCTGACGATAGAAAACGGCCGCATCGGTGCGAAAATAACTATCTAATTCAAAAGAGTTCGCTAAATCACCCTGTCGTTTTCCCACAAAGTTAAACCCTAAACCAAAACCTAATCCTTGTAAGTCTCCCGATTGAATCTCATAGGTTGTCCATAGACTGGCACTGTGTTCAGGAATACCAAATAGTCGATTGCCGACAAGATCCGTATTATCTTCGGTAACTTCGGCATCAATATAGGCATAAGAGGCCACCATATTCCACCCTGGCAACACCTCTCCTGTCAGGTTGAAATCTATACCTTGACTGCGTTGCTCACCCGTGGCAATCGATGAAAACGGCGGGACGAGATCTGCTGGGTCTCTAGTGGAGACATTTTGCTTGGTGATATCGAAATAGGCCAGTGTGGCCGCTAAGCGATTCTCAATGATTTCACCTCTGATGCCCACTTCAAACCCTTCTCCCTCTTCTGGTTTTAGGGGATTACCGTCTACATCAGTAGTAAAAACATTTGGGGCAAAGGAGCGCGAGTAGTTGGCATAGAGAGAAATGGGTTTAGTGGGTTGGTAAACAATGCCAATACGAGGTGTGACAGCAGACTCATTACTGCTTATTTCTGTATCACGCACTTTCTGGATCAACTCTTGCGACAACGTGTCATAGCGCAACCCGGCCACTAAAATCAAATTATCTAAAATGTCGATCTGGTCTTGCAGATAAATTCCCAGCCGGTCGATCGTTACGTCTCGATCCTGAGTAATCGTAAGATTTTCCTCAAGCGGAGACAGAATATCGATCGTATCCTCGAAAATATCAATAGCATCACCTGCGCTAAAGTCGGCTACTGCGTCAGAATGGCCATCTGAACGCGATAGATCGACTCCAAACAATAATGTATGTTCTACAGACCCAGTATTAAATTCACCTTGAACGTTGGTATAAAGCGAATAGGTATCCGTGTCAATGTTCTGTGATGAAACAAAACGATTCACAAGGCCAGTTGTTTCATCCAGAGAAATAGGAAACGGTGTGATAGATTGATCAAAGGAACTAGACGTGTAACGAAACTGATTGCGTAATTTCCAGCTACCGCTAAACCGATGCTCTAGGGTGTAGGCTGCACTGAAAAAGTCTTTTTCGATTGCGCTATCAGGATCGCTAAATACCCGTGATGTAGGGACATCGGCAATACCGTCACCAAAGGCAACTGCACCTGAATCGTACGGCTCATCATCTTCTATATATTCTAGATTAACAGTCAGGTCGGTGCTGTCGCTAATCAGCCAAGTCAAGGTAGGGGCGATAAAAAATCGTTCGAAATCATTGTCAAGATCTCGAAAACTCTCCTCGCGACGATAAAGGGCATTGAGGCGATAGAGCAAGCGACCATCTTCAGTCAAGGGGCCTGACAGGTCGACACTAGGGCTAATAAACTCTCTGGTTCCCCCCTGGAGCTGGAGATTATAGTAGGGCTTCGATAGAGGCTGCTTGGTTACCAAATTGATAATGCCTCCTGGTTCTACTTGCCCATATAAGATCGAGGCTGGACCACGCAGGATTTCTACTTGCTCTAGATTGGCCACTTCTGGTCCAGTTGCATCTGGAGCAAGTGGACCAAGTATCAGGAACCCGTCGCGCAAAATGGGGGCACCATCAAATCCCCGAATGGCGAATTGCAGACCGCGGCCACCAACATCACTTAAAGATGAGACGCCCGCTGCATTTTCCAGAACTTCTTCAATGCCGATGGCCTGCTGGTCTTCAATCACCTGACGGGGAATCACCTGAATCGAGTTGGGAATATCCCGCAGGGGGGTATCGGTGCGGGTGGCAGTACTGGCATCGGGGGTAAAATATCTGTCTTCACCTGCGCCCGTGACCACAAGTCGCAGTGAATTATCCTCTGGTGCTTGGTCTGACGCTTGGACGGTGAGAATGCCGGGGGTAACGCTAACCAGTAGACCCGTGGTTATGGTGCTGATCTCTAAGGCAGGAGCAGCATCAGCACCTGTAATAGCAATCTGCACCTGGTTATCTGGCAAACTGGTCACATTAATCTGGGCGATGCCTGCGACCGGGTCGCTAGCCAAGAACTCATCACTATCGGCCAAGCGCAATACAGCATTGGGAATAGTGACCACCACAGCATTATCGGTGGTAGCGGTTTCAGGGGTTTCAAGTTCGCCATTGGTGTTTAGCTGCAGCGTAAACCCTGTCGTGGTTTCGCTAATTTGAATAGCGGTAATCTCGCCCTGGCTTGTTTGGGCAACTTGCCGGAACCGATCTGTTGTTGCTAATAGATTACGGTTGACCGATGTTTCTTGAGTCAAGGTTGAGTGTGGATTCGCCATTGCTCCCTGCCCAATCCATAGCCATAAACCTACCGTCAGCTGGATGGACCAACTGCCCCAGTTCTTTCCTGTTGTACCCATACCCTGCCTCACACATCAAATAAGAACGCTTCTCAATAGAGCGTAAGGCGATGATAGGGGATACGATCGTTTATTTTCTGCGCGATATTTAAAAAAATCTGCGCGATATTTAAAAATCTGTGGGATAGCACTTTGTCTTGATCCCCCCTTCTCTGCGTCCCCGCGTCATCTCTTCTTACTAGCGCTATTTACCCAACTGATAAGCTTTAGGACTTACCATAAACTGACGGCGAAAGGCATTACAAAACGCTTCTGGGCTGCGATAGCCAATGCGTTGGGCAACGCCAGCAATAGAAAGCGTAGAGTTTAGCAATAGATGCTGGGCATGCTGCATACGACAATCGTGCAAATAGCCAAAGGGGGTGGTGCCAAAGACCTGACGAAATCCTTGTTTCAGCCGATATTCGTTGAGACCCACCTGCTGGGCAAGATCATTTAGGTCAAGGGGATGATTAACGTTGCGATTTAGAATTGCTTTGGCGGCATGGAGTTGATTTAACTCATCCGATGGCATCCGGCGCGATCTCACCGGAGATGGCTCTTGTGCCCAGTGAGCAAACTGTAGCGTCAACAGTTCCAGTACCTTACTTTCCAGATACATACGTTGCATTATGCCTTGATAAGGAGCCCGCAAAATCTGCTGCAATACCTGACCCATTGTGGAGGGTATCTGTCCCAGGGCCTGATGAAATCGCTGGGTTTTATCACCATCAAATAATCGTCTAAGTGGAGGCGGCAACAGCATCTCGATACCGAAAAAAGGGCGAAAGTAGTCCACTTGAGCGGAAATTATCACAATTCGATACAGTTCATTAGCGGGCCAGTCTTCTATCTCAGTGATGTCGGGTAGGTGATAGAGATAGTGACAGCCTGCAATTTCTGTATAGTCAGCTGCGATCGCTGTATTCCCTTGGGTTTGGATTCTGCTAGAACCGGATAAATAAAACTTAGCAATTAAGGGAAAATCAGAACCGTGCTGGTGTTTCCTTATAACCGTCTGCCATATTGTCCCCCCAAAAATATGTAGAGTTAACCCACCTCGAAGGTAGATGAAAAGTTCACTGCCGTCGCCCAGACTTTTGGGAAGACCATGTTCTCGCTCAAAGTCAGTTTTTCGATAAAGGGCTTCGCCTTTCTGCTGAGCAATTGTTCGGATTTCCCTAAAGTTCTCAAATGAGATTGCCATTGTGCTTAATCAGTTGGCCCTGCTTAATTGAAAGCAATTTTCATTAATCAGTATAGTATTGCATCGCTGTAGTCAGAATTTAAGTGGCGAGGTGATGGAGTGGCGCAGGGACGCGGAGAGTTTGAGCAACACCCGATCTCCATGTCTCCCATTTTCCGTGTCAAGTCTTACAAAAAATCTAAACTTGACGTCCAGGTCGCTTGATGACAAGAGTAAGGCCATTGGCAATGGGTAACATGCTTAATTCAACGCGCGGGTCTTGGTGGAGGGTTTGGTTTAGCTCTCTCAACGCCACCGTATCCGGGTCAGTTTTCTCCAGATCGGCCACGGCTCCACCCCACAGCACATTGTCAATGGCGATCAGCCCTCCTGGCCGCAGCAGCTCCAGGCACTTTTCATAGTAGTGGGGGTAGTTTGTTTTGTCTGCGTCAATAAAGGCAAAGTCAAAAGTGTTTGCCTGTTCTGTAGCTTACCTGTTTTGTTAGACACTATGGTGTTCTCTGTGTCTCCACGTCTCCGCTAGTTTGGTGTGAGTAGTTGTTCTTTGAGTTCTTCGAGATATAGCTTGGTGCCGATAGGGCCGGGCAAACCTAAGCACAGATAAGCCGGGATAAAATAAACTCGTCCGGCTTTGCTGGCATTGAGGGACTGTGCGATCGCATTCTCACGCCAGGCTTGTTCTAAATCTGACAGCTGTTTTTCTTCAAACTGATCTAAATCAGTAACACCTTGAAGGTTGTTAAAGTTACTGCCCAACAAGATGATGGAGTCTGCATCATTTAACTGTGGCAACGTCTCAAGGGAAATAGGCTCTAGTAAACCGGATTCGTCCGGTTCAACACCTGGCAGTGAAACCAACTGGAATCCCAGTGCCTCGATTAAAGAACTACAAAGCCCATGTCCAGAGTTGCCCAGTCTAATCTCTTTTAGCTGCGATGAGTTCAGCAGTAGAACTTCAGGATAGGCTTCAACGACGGGTGCAAACGTCTTGCGGGCCGATGCAATCCGCTGAGCCGTTTGTGCCATTAGCGTTGTGGCCTCTTCCTCACGGTCAACAGCCTGAGCAATCGTTCTAAGTCCTTGATCTACATCTTTCCATTCAATTAGCAGCGTAGGGGCAATGCTAGACAACTCATTATACTGAGCCACATTGGCAAAATTCGTCCCCAAGATCAAGTCTGGTTGAGCCTTGATAATTGCCTCAAGAGAAGGGCTGTAAGCTATGCCCACATTGGCGACTGGCTGAGTAACTTGACGGCCTAAGTATGGAATTTGCTGACTCGGATTGTTGTAGTCTTTTTGATATACAGACATGTGGTCGGCAAACCCTACCGGCTGTTCCCCAAGAGCCAGCAAGAATTCCAGCACATAGGGTCCCAGTACGACAATTCTCTGAGGTTGACCGCAAATTTCAGTCTCCCCGGCCTCGTGCTGAATCGTCTTGCAGTCAGGGGAACCAGACAACGCAGGAGAACCGGCCTCTGGCTGGGCTTGATGTGTTTGACTTTGGCAAGATGCGATCGCAACCGATATGAGCAAACTCAAAGCCAGCGATCTAGCTTTTAACATTCCTGACATTGTTAAATTCAACCTCTCATGTGTATATCTTCAATAGGCTCTCTGTCTCCATTCTTCTGTCTATGATCTGGCAGTAAAGTAATATTCAACGGCATCAAATTAACGACATCAGAACGTGTAAGACACAGAGGCTCGAATCGTTAGAGGTTCACCTCGATTAATTCCGTTTCTAAGGCCAGAGGCTCGAGCGTAATCAACGTCGAATATGTTGTCAATATTGAGTTGTGTCTGCCAATCATTTTGCCGATAAAAGATGGCTGCATTGGCAAGAAAATAGCTGTCTATCTGATAACTGTTGTCTAAGTCACCCTGCTGCTCTCCGACAAAATTGAGCCCCAAACCAAACCCTAGCCCCTGCAAGTTTCCGGACTGGAGTTCATAAGTTGTCCACAAACTAGCACTGTGTTCGGGAGCTCCAAATAGCCTGTTTCCTAAAATGTCAGTGTTATTGTCTTCGGTAACTTCTGCATCAATGTAAGCATAGGACGCGACTGCATTCCATCCTGGTAAAATTTCACCCGTCACATTAAAATCTATGCCTCGACTCTGCTGTTCTCCTGTTGCAACTGAGGAAAAGGGATTGTTTGGGTCTGGGTCAGGTGTTGCCACATTTTGTTTGGTGATATCAAAGTAGGCTAACGTCGCTGCGAGACGATTTTCGATGATTTCCCCTCTAACTCCAATTTCGAATCCTTCGCCCTCTTCAGGTTCTAGAGGATTGCCATCTACATCAGTTTCCGAACTAGGTACAAATGAGCGAGAATAGTTGGCGTATAATGAAATTGGTTCAATCGGCTGGTAAACAACGCCAATTCTAGGAATTAGGGCATCATCATATTGCTCTGTTACGGCATCCGTGAAACGATCTGTTGTTTCTTGGCTGACCGTGTTGTAGCGCAGACCTGCAACTACGATCAGATTGTCTAGAATATCAATCTGGTCTTGTAGATACAGCCCTAGTTGATCTGTTTGAATAGGATTGCTAAGAGGAGCAAAGAGGGGAAGGCTGTCCTTTGCTGGAAATGATGAAGGATCCGGATAGTCTGGATCAAATAAGTCGATTAGAGATATAGCACCAAAATCAAATCCTGACAGACCTCTTTGCTCCCAACGAGTCAAATCAACTCCAGCCAACAGCGTATGCTCTACAGAGCCTGTATTGAACTTGCCTTGGATGTTGGTGTAAAGCGAGTAAGTATCTACTTCAGTTTCTTGAAACGTAAATGCGCGGGTTAGAATCCCTGTAGATTCATCTATAAAAAGCGGCAGTGGAGCCACGTCGACGTCATAGGTGCTAGAGGTAAAACGAAACTGATTGCGCAGTTGCCAATTTTCACTGAAACGATGCTCTAGAGCATACCCGACGTTTAGATAATCTTGTTCAGCTGTGTCCTCAGGATTATTAAATACTAAATCTAAAGGAATCGGTTCGATGCCGTCTCCAAAAGGGATAATACCAGGGTCAAAAGGCTCCCTATCTTCAGTATATTCTAGGTTGATGGTTAGATCGGTCTGATTACTAATCAACCATGTCAACGTTGGTCCTATAAAGAAGCGCTCGAAGTTGTTGTCGTAATCGCGAAAACCATCTTCCTGTCGGTATAGCGCATTTAACCGATAGAGTAAGCGACCATCTTCGGTTAGAGGTCCCGACAAGTCAATACTTGGATTGATAAATTCGCCATTGCCCGCCTGAAATTGAAGATTGTAATACGGTTCCGACAACGGTTGCTTGGTAACCAGATTGACCACGCCTCCTGGTTCCGCTTGGCCATATAAAACAGAGGCAGGCCCCCTCAACACTTCCACACGCTCCAGGTTGGCCACTTCTGGCTCGGCGGCATCGCCAATAAAACCGGGGAGGAGAAAGCCATCCCGCAGTACTGGAACGTTATCAAATCCACGAATACTAAATCCGAGGCCGCGACCGGCATCATTGCCTAGAAACGTTACTCCAGCAGCGTTTTCGAGCACATCTTCTAATCCAATTGCCTGCTGGTCTTCAATCACCTGACGCGGAATCACCTGAATCGATTGGGGTATATCGCGCAGGGGCGTATCAGTGCGTGTTGCCGTGTTGGCATCGGGGACAAAATAGTCATCTTCGTCTTCCCCAGTAACCACAATGCGAAGTGTATCCTCCTCTAAGGGCTGAGCTGCCGCATCACCAGGTGTGGCACTCACCGTCAGACCAGCCACATCAGCCATAATATCCACATCAGGCGGCGCATCGGCACCCGTAATAACAATCTGTACCCGATTATTAGGTAGGTTCGTCACCGTGACCAGTGCAATTCCTGCTGCCGGATCGCCTACTAAGAAATCGTCTATCTGCAATACGGCATTGGAGATATCAACAATCAGAGCATCACCGGTGATAGTGGATTGAGGAACGGATAGTTCGCTACTGGTTTCTAACTGTAGGGTAAACCCCTGATCTGTTTCCTCAATCTGAAGGTTGGTAATAGCAATCACGTCAGTCTGAGCGACTGGAGTCGGGTCTATCACTGTTGTAGGTTCGAACTCATTCAGAGAGTTTGCCGCTACCCACCCTTCTCGTTGATCCAGTTCTATTGCCGCAGCAGGCTGTACTGTGCTCAGAGCAACGGCCCCTAACACGACGGTGATGCATAGTTGTTTCATTGCGGTCTCGCTCACGCACTATTCAAACCCAGCTTAATGTTGCTTAATGCAATTTATTCTTATTAATTGGGTAAGGAAATAATACGTGGCAAACGCAATAACTTTCTTCGTGAAACCGACTTTTTTCTTCGCGAAACTGATTTTTCTTAGCCGTCCGAGCAGGACCTCTGACTTAGCTGATAGGTTTTGGGACTGACTGCAAACTTGCGCCGAAATGCGGTGCTAAACGCTTCCGGGCTTTTGTAGCCGATGGCACTGGCCACACCAGCGATCGTGAGTCTGGAATTGCTTAATAATTCCCTAGCTTGTTGCAGCCGATGGTTTTGAAGATAGTCAAATACGGTAGTGCCAAATAGCTGACGGAAGCCCCGATTAAGCTTGCGGTTATTTAGCCCGACCTGCCGAGCTAAGTCTGTCAGAGAGGGGGGTTGCGTTGCCTGCTGAATCAGAATTTCTTTAGCTTGGTGCAATTGTTCAATGTCTTGAGGGCAGAGTAAAATCGCTGGGGCAGACATGGCTCCCTCAGTCCAGAGGGCGAACTGGGCGGCAAAGAGTTCTAAGGCTTTACTTTCTAGATAAATCTGTTGCATCAGTCCGGTGTAAGGACAGTGCAAAATTTGCTGAAGCAGTTGCTTAATGGTTGGTGTTATTTCACCTAACGACTGATGAAACCGCTCGGTTCTATCGCCTTCCAGAAGCTTTTGTAATGATGGTGACACTGCGGCTTTACCTATATCAAACGTGCTGAAATAGCTGGGGTCAGCGCAAATGTACACAACCTGAACCGGGCCTGTAGACCATTCTTCAACTTCAGTGTGGTTGGGCAAGTGGTAAAGGTAATGATGGCCCTTGATTTCCTCGTAGTCGGGGGCAATATCAGTAGCATCTAGCGTTCGTATCCGAGATGCTCCGGATAGATAAAACTTAGCTACCAGAGGAAAGTTCGATTCATGCTGTGCGATATGTTGCACAGCATGCTTTAACTGAGCGTGACGAATGGTAAGTGTGAGTTTGTTGCGTAGTCGAAGGTTGAAATCGCCCCCTACGCCAATCTGCTCTGGCAAATTGATCCGAGCACCCAGGTCTAGCGGCTGTTGAATCTGATCACCCTGCTGCTGGGCCTGTAATTCCATCTCTCGGAAATCATCACACGTCAGCTTAATTGCCATACTTACGTTAGTTTGGACACGTTATAGGTAGTGATTCCTATTAGAGTAACGTAGCAGAAAAATTGGCTGTGCCGAGGTGTTTATCGTAGCTACCAACGTAAGCTATCGATCCCGATCAGCCACCTGAGTAGTGGTCCCTCTTAGTGTCGTTAGCTTTGAGGCAAAATACTGTTTAATTTAAGCAACCTGCACCAACCGGCTAATTCGATACTGTTTAGTTGAAGTTGGCTCTTCTCCGGAGTTGTAGGCCGTCATAATGGAACCACAGGTCTCAACCGTTGCTTCATAGGTTCCGGTACCCCCATCAGGGGCAACAAACTCTAGACGGACTCTGGCCCAGTCAGTCGTTGTGTTATTGGGATCTTGGTCCACCATCTGACCAGATCTCTGATATTGCAGCCACTCCCAACCCCGCTGCATCCAAATCTCACGTTCTACCATTTGTGTATATCGGTCCACACCCGACCAGCCTCGATAAAACCGACGTAGCTCACTGACCGACTGATTACGACAGATCAAAGTCTCTAGAATATCTTCTTCTAGATGTCCCCACACCTGTCCGGTGGGAAAATCTACTAGAGTAGGGGCAAACTGATGGCCACCAAAGTGAGAACAGCGCCATACTCGTAATTGACCGTTAGATGAAGCGGCGTAGTTGTCTCGTAGCTTTTTGTAGATGGGTTGACCAAAGCGAGCACAGGCAATGTCGATGTTGCCGTGGGTACAAATCATCATGTCGCGGATAGTATCAGCAGGCTGTCGGTAGGTTAAAAACTGCTGTAGGTTTTCCGGCTCATAGGTCAGTGCTTTGGCGAGCGCAGTAATCTGTGTGGTCGGTACTACAAATGTTTGTCTCTCAAATTGAGAAAAACGTTGGCTGGGGCGACGATAGTAGAACACATGGGAGCGTTCGGGAATAGAATAGTCCCGGTCAGGAGCAATGGCCATAGGGGATACTTGAATCCCCTTGGCAAATAGATCGTGAAATAAGTCGTGAATTGGCTTTAGTAACGGATCGCTATGGAATCGTTCTTCTGTCCAGGGCAGTGGTAGTTCCATGACTAACCAACTATCGGTATGGGTGGCGCTGCCGATGGGGTCTTCGCCATTTTCTTTAGAGACAACAGAACAAAATTTGCAGTCTGTGGTTAAATGAGCGGTCATAGGTTCTACCTAAGGGAGAAGGATTTGATAAGGTTCAAAAATTAATGCTGGAGAGACGTTTCATGGAACGTCTGTACGAGCCTAATTAATTTTGTTTTCTAAGGTTGTAGCTGGATTTGGAGTTCGTTTAGATAAAGCTCGGTGCCGATGGGGCCAGGTAGACCCAGACATAAATAGGCAGGGATAAAATAGACCCGTCCGGCTTTACTGGCGGTTAGGGACTGTGCGATCGCATTCTTCTCCCAAGCTTGTTTCAATGTTTGGGTTTGCTGCTGCTCAAATGCGGTCATATCGGTCAGACTAGATGTCTCCCAATCATAACCAAACAGTAGGATTGAATCAGCGTCATCCAGCTCTGGCAATGCTTCTATGGATATTTCAGCCACCGAGGTGGGGTCATCTGCTGCGACGTCTTCTAGATAAACGGGTTGAAACCCCAGGTCTTGCACCAAAGCGCCACAGCGACTATTCGTATGGCTAATCGTGTTGAATGCCTGCATATCCCCAGAGGTGAGCATGAGTACCTGGGGATGGTTTTTGACCACCGGGGCAAACTGGGCTTTGGCCTGCTCAATGCGAGTATTAGTTTCGGCTAGAAGTGCATCGGCGCGATCGCTCAGACCCAAGGCTTGCCCAATAGCACTTAGATTAGTATTGCCACCCACGATATTTAAGCTGAGTGTGGGTGCAATGGTCGTTAACTGCTCGTACTGAGTTGCCTCCAAGCCAGGGGCCAAAATTAGATCTGGTTGGGCTTTGACAATGGCTTCTATGGAGGGTTGGTAAGCTAACCCGACATTGACTGGCTGAGTGGTTACTTTGTTGCCTAAATAGGGGATTTGTTGGCTGGGGTTGTCGTAATCACCCTGGTGAAAGGCAATATGATCGCCATAGCCAGCGGGTTGTGCCCCTAGTGCTAGCACCTGTTCTAACAAATACGGACCCAGCACCACAATAGTTTGGGGCTGTCCGCAAATCTCGGTGTCGCCCATCTCATGTTGAACGGTGCGACAGTCTGTTGACTCAGCAGATGAGACTTCAGAGTTAGTTTCAGACTGGCTGTCTAGTTGCTGGGTGTTTGTCTGACACGCAACTAAAGCCCATGAAGTCAACGATATGACTATCAGCCGCTTGCCCCATGCAAAAAATCTCACGCGCTTTTGTTCCCTGACATCTAATGATTAGAATGGCATCTTGATTGAGTAAATACTGCCAGCTCATTAAAATGTTACTGACACTGAACCCACTACCGAAAAAGGAGCACCGGGGATATTACCAAAAGAACGGTTATCTGTGACTCTGATGTAGTTCACATCAAACAGATTATTGAAGTTTAGCCCAAAGCGCCAGTTATCTCGTTTGTAAAATAGAGCAGCGTTGGTGAGAAAGTAATCTTCTACTTCAAAGGTATTGGCCAGATCACCCTCGCGATTGCCCACATAGTTGACCCCCAAGCCAACGCCTAATCCCTGCAGATCGCCCTGCTGGATTTCGTAGGTGCTCCAAAGTCCGGCACTGTGGTACGGCGCGTTGGGTAATCGGTTGCCGACTGGGTTGGTGTTGTCTTCTGTGATTTTGGCATCGATATAGGCGTAGTTAGCAATGATGTTCAACCCTGGTAAAATCTCTCCAACAATGTCTAGCTCAACGCCCTGACTGCGCTGTTCCCCCGTTGCCGTTGTGAATAAAGCGTTATTGGGGTCCGCCGTTGATATGTTTTGCTTAGTGATGTCAAAGTAGGCCAGGGTGGCGAGCAGATTGCCCTCCAAAAGTTCAGTCTTGATTCCGACCTCGTATCCTTCTGAGCGTTCTGGTTCCAGGCGCTCACCATTCACAGTGCGACCAAAGTTAGGCTCAAAAGCTTGAGCATAGTTGGCGTAAAACGATAGGGCCTCAGTGGGTTGGTAAACGAGCCCAATTCTAGGGCTCCACGCTTTATCGTAACGGTTGTTGTTAGGTGTTTCTAAATCCCGAAAGTCAACGCTATCGTACCGTAGGCTACCAACTAAAATAAGTTGCTCACTAAAGGTGATTTGATCTTGCAAAAAGACACCATATCGATCGACGTTTTGATCACTGGTTGAAAGCGGCACCACATTACTTAAATCCGATCGGGGCGTCCCATAAACAGGGTTAAAGATATTTAATATGACGGGATTAGAAAAGTCTGCTCGGGTAAACGGTTCATCAAAGCGATTGAAGTTGGCATCGACTCCAGCCACCAAAGTGTGTTGAATAGAGCCAGTGTTAAAGTCGCCTACTACATTGGTTTGAATCGTATAGTCATCAGTGTCATAGTCTCGATCTGCAAAAAAGCGGGTAACGTTTCCAGTCGTTTCATCAAACCCTAACGGCAGGGTTGAAAGCACGCTGTAATCCTGGGTGACATAGCGAAAGCCGTTGTTAAGCACCCAGTTGTCGCTAAATCGATGGGTGAGATCATAGCCCAGGGTAAGAGACTCGCTGCGGATGCGATCATTGGGCGCGTTCTGAATGCGATCGCGGGGCACATCGACGACGTCCGTGCCGATGACGGGAAATCCAACATCAAACGGAATCTCTTCATCAAGGTACTCCAACAGTAGGGTGAAATTGGTGCGCTCATTAATATCCCAGCTTAGAACTGGGGCAATAAAAAAGCGCTCCGTCTCTGTTTCAAACCCACGAAAGCCATCTTCTCTCTGATACGACGCATTTAGGCGATATCCTAGGGCTCCATCTTGGGTTAGTGGCCCCGTGAGATCAATGCTGGGGCGAATTAGCCCCTCGCTCCCCCCTTGAATTTCTAGTTCATAGAACGGATTGGGCAGGGGACGCTTGGTGACAAGGTTAATAATACCGCCCGGATCGTTTTGACCATACAGGACTGAAGCGGGACCTTTGATGACTTCAATGCGCTCAACGTTAGTAATGTTTTGGCTACTAAGGTTGTCATTAATCCGAAAGCCATCTCGCAAAATTGGAAGATTGGTAAATGAGTTGGCAGTAAAGCCTCGTAGGGTAAGGGCGGCGTTGTTAGAAAAGGAATCCAACTGCCCGGCCACGCCGCTGACATTACGCAGGGCATCGTCGACCCGTAGAATTTGCTGATCTTCCAGGACCTGTTGCGGTACCACTTGAATCGCCTGGGGGATATCCAACACCCGCGTATTAGTGCGGGTGGCACTGTTGGCAGTAGGCACTAAATAATCGTCGTCTGTATCTTCTCCAGTGACGACAATCCGCAGTGAGTCATTTTCTGGAGTTTGGGCTGATTGAGCCGTGGGGGTGCCTGGGGTTACGATCTCAGCCGTCAGTCCAGAAACCCCAATACTGAGATCAACCACAGGCGGTGCATCTAGTCCTGTAATGGCAATGCGTACTTGATTATTAGATAGCGCCGTCACACTGACTAGAGTGATTCCATTGCTGGGATCACTGACGATAAAGTCTTCTCCACTAGACAACACTGTATTGGAGATGTCGGCAAATAGCGTGTTGTCGATAGTATAGGTTTCGGGATCCGCCAGTTCATCGCTGGTTTCGAGCTGTAGTGTTAGACCTTCAGTTACTTCATTAATCTGAATATTGGTAATCTCGACTACACCTGTCTGGGCCATCTGTATCGTCTGCCCTGATAGAATGCTCTCCGCTGTTCCAGGCTGTGCGGCTAATGCGATCGCACCTGCTGTTAGCAATGCCCCATAAACTAATTTCATCACGCTCTACTCACCCACATATCCGTTGCCCTAACTATTGAAATTAATTCTTATTAGTTAGGTGACAGCATGATAGGAGCTAAAAGCGATCTCCACCTTTGCGAGCCGGAAAAATTTCTTTGTGAGCCGGAAAAATTACTTATCGTCGATGTTGTAATTGATACGCCTTTGGGTTAATAGCAAACTGACGTCGAAACGCTGTGCTAAACGCTTCCGGGTTACGGTACCCTACCTGACGAGCCACCTGAGCAATGGTCATATAAGGAGACTGCAGTAGCGTTTGCGCCTGCTGCATCCGGCAGTTCCGCAGGTAGCCAAACACCGTGGTCCCAAACAGCTGACGAAACCCACGCTTGAGAGTACATTCATTTAACCCTGCCTGACGGGCCAGGTCTGTCAGGGAGAGCGGATCGCACAGCCGCTTTACCAAAATCTCCCGAGCGTACTGCACTCGCTCTAAATCACTGGCTTTTAACTCGCGGGACTTGGGGGCAGGCACGTCCTCTTCCAAACAGGCAAACTGCTGAGCCAATAGTTCCAGCGCCTTACTTTCTAGATATAAATGCTGAGCTGAGCCTTGATAAGGACAATGGATAATTTGCTGCAGCACCTGGGCCATAGCCGGAGTGATTTTGCCCAAAGATTGATGAAATCGGTTTGTATCCCGCATTATGTGCGCTAAAGGACGGGGCAATGCATCACCCGTGACACTAAATCCCCTAAAGTACTCTACACAGGCACTAATCGTCACCATCTGAATTGGCCGATCTGACGGCCATTCTTCGGTTTCTGTGAGGTCAGGTAAATGATAGAGATAGCTGTGTCCGGCGAGTTCTTCATAGTCTGCTTTCACCCCTGGCACATGGGGTGTTTTCACTCTAGAGCCCCCAGATAGGTGAAAGTTTGCGACGATTGGAAACCTATGCTCATGCCGCTTGTTAAGCGCTAGGGATTGGTGAAAATGAATGTTACGAGTTTCAAGAATCAATCCTCCTCGTAACTTAACGATACAGCTGTCTCCTTGGCCTATTTGTTGAGGCATGTTGAGCTGATAGCCCAGATCGGTCGGCTTATAGATCGGTTCACCCTGCTCGTTGGCCTCCACCATCAGGTCATGTAGGTCGATATCGGTCAGCTCAAGTGCCATGCTATCCTAAAAGGATTGATTCCTATTAGGATAGCAGGACGTCCCTGCTTGAGCCTGTGGAATCAAACGCCATGAGCGTTTGGTCAAAATGTGTAAGCAACAGACGCTCTGACCGTCAGCGGATCGCCAGGCATCACCTGTCTAAAATTAAACCCATCGACGGATTCAATGTAGTTTATGTCAAAGAGATTATCGATATTTAACCCTAGTCGCCAATTGTCTTGGCGATAGAATACCGCCGCATTGGTCGTGAAATAGCTATCGGCTGCAAAGTTATTGGCTAAATCTCCCTGGCGTTCATCGACAAAGTTAAAGCCCAGACCAAATCCCAATCCTTCTAAATCGCCTGACTGAATCTGATAGGTCGTCCACAGGCTGGCGCTATGCTCTGGAATGCCGATCAAGCGGTTGCCCACAATATCAGTTGTATCTTCTGTGATTTCAGCGTCAATGTAGGCGTAGGAGGCAACAATATTCCAACCCGGTAAAATCTCACCAGTTATGTCAAAGTCAATGCCTCGACTCCGCTGTTTTCCTGTAGAGATAAAGGCAAATGCTACATCCGGATCGGCTACTAACACATTGCTTTTGGTGATATTAAAATAGGCAAGTGTGGCCGCTAACCTATTTTCAATCAGTTCTGCCCTCACACCCATTTCAAAGCCTTCACCTTCTTGAGAGTCAAATGCCTGACCTTGGGCATCGGTACCGGTATTGGGGTTAAACGCCTGGGCATAGTTGGCATAGAGAGAAACTGGCTCTATTGGCTGATAGACAATACCAATGCGAGGGGTAATGGCATCGTCAAACTGGTCAGTTTCTATGTCGGTCAAGACATTCGTTGTCTCTTGGTCAACGGTGTCGTAGCGCAATCCGGCAGCCAGGATAAGATTGTCTAACAGGTCAATTTGATCCTGCACATAAATGCCTAGGCGATTGGTTTTAATATCACTGCCAAAGGCAATGGGAATACTCTCGGAGTCCGGCTCTGGCGTACTGTAGTCTGGGTTGAAAACATCGAGAAACGTTGTAAATTCAGGCGTTGGCGAAAATCGGGTGATACTCAACCCTTCGGTACGGGAGACATCAACGCCAAACAGCAGGGTATGCTCAACAGAGCCAGTGTTAAACTCGCCTTGCAGGTTGGTATAGAGGGCGTAAACATCGTCGTCACTATCGCGATCGACAAATCCTCGACTCAGCGTACCGGTAGTGTCGTCAAAAAAGAAGGGTAGGTCAATGACGCTATAGTCAAATTCATCGGAAATAAAGCTAAACCGATTGCGTAACTGCCAGTTGTCGCTAAAGCGATGTTCAAATGTGTAGCCTAGGCTTAGGTACTCTTTGGCGATGGTATCATCGGGATTGTTGGTCACTCGGTCATCCGGGATAATGGTATCTCCATCTCCTGATAGCACCGTGCCAAAATCAGCCGGATCTTTGTCGTCAATGTACTCCAGATTGAGGCTGAGGTCGGTGCGATCGCTAATGGCCCAGCTCACTGTGGGTGCAACAAAGAAACGATCAAAATTGCTGTCATAGTCACGAACGCTATCTTCATGACGGTAAAGGGCATTTAAGCGATAGAGCACACGACCGTCTTCGCTCAGGGGGCCTGAGAGATCAACACTCGGGCTAATCTCTCGATTGCCGCCCTGCAGCTGTAGATTGTAATAAGGTTCCGACAGCGGTTGCTTGGAGACTAGATTAATCAAACCACCTGGTTCTGCTTGACCATATAAAACAGAGGCAGGTCCTTTGAGCACTTCAACCCGCTCTAAATTCGCGACTTCTGGTGTGGTTGCCCCCCCACTACCAGCGAATCCCAGTAGCCGAAACCCATCTCGCAACAAGGGCGCATCATCAAAGCCACGCACGGCAAAATTAAGGCCCTGGCTGTCAACATTACCTAAAAAGGTGACACTGGCTGCGTTATTGAGTACGTCCTCAATGCTGGTGGCCTGCTGGTCTTCGATCACCTGGCGCGGGATCACCTGGGGGGATCACATAGGTGTTGTGCCAAAATTGCCTGGGCGCATTGCACCCGTTCTACATCGCTGGGTTTCAATGTGATGGGTTTTGGTGTAGCCGCGTTTGCTTCCAGCTGAGCTATCTGCAGGGAAAATAGCTCCATGGCTTTACTTTCCAGGTACAGCTGCTGGGCCGAACCTTGATAGGGGCAGTAAAGAATTTGCTGCAAAACCTGGGTCATGGCCGGGGTGGTTTTTCCCAGTGATTGGTGAAATCGTTGGGTATCCTGCAGCATCTGCTGTATTGGCCGGGGCAAGCCGTCTCCTGCTAGGGTGAGTCCCTGGAAATAGTCCATACTGGCACTGACCATCACCATCTGAATCGGTTGATTTGAGCACCATTCTTCGGTTTCAGTTAAATCGGGTAAATGATAGAGATAGTTATGTCCGGCGATTTCTTCATAGTCTGCTGCAATCCCCGGCACCTGAGGCGTCTTGACTCTAGAGCCACCTGCTAAGTAGAACTTGGCGGTAATGGGGAAAGAATCGCCATGGGATCTTTTGAGTGCCATGGGTTGCTGCAATTGCGCCTTACGAATTTCAATTGTCAACCCTCCCCTTAACTCCAGAATGCAATTGTTTCCTTGACCGATTTGCGGTGGTAGCTGAACCTGATGGCCGAGAGCCAGCGGTTGATAAATGTGCCCATCTTGTTCATGGGCGTGCATCATCAGATTAAAAAAGTCGGTCTCGGTTAGCTCAAGGGCCATGCTTGCTCAAAAATCAATTAGGCTACTTTATACGCTGTGCATACTGGGATATACTGAGAGCTTGCTGCTCAACTGCTTGCTGTACAGAGGTCCGTCTAGATTGATTTACCCATTCACTCAGCGTGATCTTGGGGCGATAGGAGTAGCTACTTTTAACAAGCTGCTTAGCGACTGGTCGTGATGCTTTTGCAATTGCTGGCAATAACTTTGGCCCTAATAACACCACACCCAGGCCCAGCAAAGATAGCTGATTGCCGGCATGTCCATCTTCTAAAAGTTCGCGAAAGTGAAAGGTAATGACTGACTTTTCTAAATGAATAAGAGACATAAAATTCACCTTGACCGCTCTTGACTGATTGCTTTTAGATGACGACGGGCCCGAATTGAAATGCCGCTGCTGATTTAGCTGATTTATAGGATCAATCTCTCTATCTAAGAGTAAATGCTCTTGGATAGAACTCTTAGGATTAAATCCCGTTGCTAATCAGCAACATCAGGTTAGTTAATGACTAAAATTCTCAACTAGATACCCTGCTTTTAGTTGTACTCCATATCGGTTAAAACCGATGTAAATTTCTCTAACTCGCCATTGACTGAGGATTGAGCTGATGATGCAATAGGAGCCTAAGGCTATTTAATCCAGCGGCGATGGCCGACCCATTATGAATTCCAGTTGCAATTGGGGTGACGCGATGAAGTGCGCATGCCAAATAGCCAACCACTAGTCAAGGCTAATCCAACTGCCAGACTTGGTTATGGCATTGATGCCATATTTCTCATTGATAAAGGGTACTTGTTAGGTCTTCATGTGTGTTGTTATTGTTAGGATTGTTTGTAAACCATTGTTGTTTACATCTGTTGTTTTGACTGCAGCATCTATATAAGAGCCACAACGTTTAGCCAAAAATTGCAACAAAAGTTGTATATAGAGGTTTCCGGCTGGGATGAATACATTCTGGTGGCGTAAGTGAATATCGAACTGAGTTAATGAGTAATCTTAGATTGTTTTCTAGAAACATACGTTGCCATTTCCCCTAAGGCAAAGTCTTTACAGTCTCTAGCTCTTTTTGTCAGCGCATCATGGGGATTCACCGCACAGGCTAACTCTTTACAACCAGTATAATAAAGACAATGACCGCAGGGAGTCGTCTTCAGCTGATAAGCACGCCATAGCCAGTGGGCTATGTGCATGGCAGTATTGACGGTAAACCAGACCATAATGCCGAGTAGAAATAACGGTCCTAGCACAATTGCAATAAGTAGAAATGTAGTGGAGATCAGTTCATGTTCCATAGTCGAGAAAAAATCAGCTTCTGATTTTTTTTGCAATCAATTCATCTAGCGACCACTGTCCTGGACCATTGACTAAAAAGAACGTATAGAACGTTGCATATAATGATGCTGTTTCTAATGGAGTGACCTTCAGCCCGTTACCTTTAATATGAAAAAATATGGCAACCCCCATTGTTGCTAAAAGCGCCAAAGCGTTAGGGCGTGACAGCAGGCCTAACATAATCAGCACAGCACTAACCACCTCAATGTAGGCGGCACAATAGGTAAAAAATACCGGATAGGGCAGACCAATATAGCTGACAACATTATCGGCAAATCCTTGAATATCAGCGAGTTTGTCTAGACCGTTATGAATCATTAATCCCCCAGCAGCAAGTCTGGCAACGAGCCAGAAGACTTGAAATAAACTACTGTTAGAAGTATTTGATGCCAACAATACTTGAAGCAGCGATGGGACTGTGGATACTTTTGGAGTTGCCTGAGGAGAAGCCATAAAACTATAGGGTAAGAGTGCTGGCAGGAGAACACAATTCTATTATTGTATTATTGCAATATTTTCTCAATAGTCAAGCCTTGGATTAAAAATTACTAGCCTGTTCATAGCTTGCCTGTCCACAGTGCGCTAGTAGATTATGGTCAGCGGCAGTGGTGGAGAGTGATTTATGATTAGCTGTGCCGCACCACTATTGACTTGCGGATGAATTTACACGTGCCGCAGACGACGACGGGTTAAATAGTCCCCGCGGATACCGAACTCAAAAATAGGTCACTTCAGCGGGAGTGCGCTAATATTATTGAGAATTTATGCTATTAAGCAGAGATAACGCTCATGAGTTCATGTCCTTGTTGCTCTGGAAATTTACTGCGTCATGTTCGTGCGGCGGGTATCTATTGGATGTGTTTACGATGTCGCCAGGAAATGCCTCTAATCAATGGTGTGGAGTTTCCTCAACACTATCGGAATAAAACGACATATGTTGTTGAACGCTCCTAAAGCTAGAGCCCTATTATTCGTCAAACCAGGATTGAATGCTGTAGTCAGCAATTTAGATGTATTAGGATTAATTCTCAATAAAGCATGTATAATTGCATCAGTGATAGTTAAGTTTTGATTGCTATTTATAGTCAAAGGTTTCAGATAGGGCGCATGCTAGATGAGACTTTTGGTTCTTCAGAATTTATCTATTACATTCACTCGATTATCCATGGTTGAAATAGACTTTTTATTTCAACCATGGATTTTTTAGTCGCTGCTAGCGATGTTATCGATTTTGAAATCAACTAATGGAGTGTAAAGTTAACGTTGGCAGACTACTCGCCATTGTAAGCGTCTCCTAAGCGGAGTCGAAGAGGGGGCTGGCTGGGAAAGAATGAGAATAGTTATTGATATTAAGAGGGTTTGCCATCATTTTCAACAGCTGGAGTTTATTGAGCGCTCTGTTTTATGAGCTATCTCATAGAACAAACTAGGATTCTTTGACAAACTCAAACTATTGTCATCAGGTAACGGTTATGGCTCAGATTAACCTTAAAACCGCCCCAGGGCATCAGGTCTTAGCAGCAGCTGGTAAGCAAGCCCTGCGTCCAGGAGGATATACGGCTACTGAACAACTCTTTGCCTGGGCTGACTTTAAGCCCGGTGAAACCATCCTGGAATTAGCCGCCAGCTTTGGTTACAGTGCAATTTCCCTGGCTCAGCGCTATGGAGTGCGGGTGGTGGGGATTGAGAAAAACCCAGACAGCGTAGCTCGCGCCCAAGCAAAGGTGGTAGCAGCTGGTTTGCAGGGCCAGGTCAGCATTATGGAAGGGGATATTTTTCACCTGGAACAGGTTACAGAACAGTTTGATTATGTGCTAGCAGAGGCTATTTTGACCATGCAGTCGGCTGGGGGCAAGGCCAAAATTTTGGCGGGTATTTGCGATCGCCTCAAAGCCAACGGCCAATTTCTCAGTCAGGAACTGCGGGTAAGCGGTACCGCTACTGATGCCATCCATCGGGATCTGTCAACTACTATTCGGGTTAATGCGTCCCCCTTATCTACAGAAGGTTGGATTACTGCTTGTCAAACGGCAGGGCTGACTGTGGAAAAATATGACACTGGTCCCATGACACTGCTGAGCCCTCGCCAGATTGCCCAGGAAGAAGGATTAGCCACACTGCTAACCATTGGTTGGAATATGCTCACCCGTCCGGTTCTCCGTCAGCGCATTCTCTCCATGCGAGAAACCTTTATCCGTCACAGCAGTGACTTGGGCTATGTCGTGCTTTGCGCCAGAAAGGAGGGGTAAACCATGTCCATTACTCTGATTTCCGCTGATACCGCTTTTGTTCAACTTAAAGACCATTTTGAATATCCTGAGTCGGGGATACTCAGCAAGGTGCTTTGGAAAAATGAGCTATGCCAGTACAGTTTGTTTTGCCTGGCAGCGGATACTGAAATTTCAGAACACACTGCTACGCGCAATGCCACGGTTCAAGTATTAGAGGGGACAGGATCGTTAACGTTAAACGGTGAGACCATTCCGCTAGCACCAGGTGTGTTTATCTTCATGACGGCTAACGCACCCCATGCTCTAGAGGCCTCTTCCAATCTCGCGTTTATGCTCACATTGTCTGCTGTAGGTTAGTACTATGAAAACTCTCTCAACAGAATCTCCCATTCATAATAAACAACAGTGATATCGTTCTACAGTATCCCCAGGGCATGGCGTATATGTCATGCTGGGAGTGTTTTTTTGACCAGTGTGTCGGGATGGTAACGGCAGCAACATGCTCACAAAGATTCTGGAAGATTTCCTGGCTAAATATCGATATTCAGTAATGCATCTGACAACGTTTCAGGATAATCTTGCTAAGTGTTTACATGAGCGACTAGAATTCACAGTGTATGAGCAGTGCGGGGCCACTATTAAAATAGAAAAATAGCCCGACGACGTGTTGCACCGGAGTCGATAAGCGACATTGGTGAGCTTTAGCCTTATGCTTATGAGGGGGAAGAATGAAATTGTTTAAAAAAAACAGTCAGCTAACGAAATCACACTGAAATGTGAGGATCTCCATTGTCAGATGTGCGTTCCAACAGTAAAACAGGCTTTACAACAGATAGATGGCGTTTTAAACATAAGAGTACATTTTGGTAAAAACAACGATTACTGTTTCGATTGATGAAAAAGCAGCGATAACCAGTGATGTACTGATAGATGCTCTAAAACCGACTGGTTACAGAGCTACTGCTCTTTAAGCTAAAACACGCTGGGAAAGTGTTAAGTGATTGGACTTTCTAGTTAAACTTTATCCACGTCCAGACCAGGAGTGTTTCCGTAGAAAAATCTACAGATTTCAACGCAGGAAAGCTACAAATAGTTAAGTTACGGCTGCTACCGGAAAGGAAACGTTAACCTCTCGTTTATTTCTAATCCCTTGTGCTATCGTCGAGATAAAGGCTCATGAAGCAATCCTCTGATGATTAGGCGTTTGGCACTTAGTTTGGGACTACTCGTTAGTATCTGGTCAGCCGGTACTACCTTCGCCAATGCTGCTGAGCTGGATGTTGTTGACTCTGCCACATTGGGTACTCACCGTAATTTACCCTGGTCGGAGCCGGTGCAAATTGACGATCCGTTTGAGGGTAGCTTTATTGGGGTATTTGACCGGCATTCCTTTAGTGATCGCTTTTTGAATACAACCGCTCGCATTGAGGTGCAAAGCCTTTGGAGTCGTGATTTTATTCGAGTGCTGTCGATTATTCGAGATCGCGACTGTTTAAGCGGGTCATTTCGGGTCTCTCCAGATTTGAGTTGTTCAGAATTCAGTAACGCCAGAAACATCATCCAACTGTTCATCAAAGTTGATGACAGTGTATTTGAGATTTCTGGACAAAATAATACGTTCCCAGTCGATAATGAGTTAGCTCAAGCCCTACAAAACGCACCAGAGACAACAATTGATATCCGACTGGTTGCAGAAAGTGGAGAAGCGATTGACAGTAAGATTGGAGAAAGCACTGTTAACGCTTGGAAAACGGTATACACTTCCCAAACTACATTGGCGGGTGAATAAATCTAATTTTCAACAGTTTAAACGCCGTTGCTGCCTTCAGGATGGTTACTATATCTATTTAATACATGGGTGGAATACTTTTAATTGAGTAGTACTTCCCCTAGACCAGCAACGGCGTTCAGTCGGACGAGCCCTTTGAGGTATTTGGGCTAGGCCAACCTATTAGAAAAAACCACGTCAATCGTTGCTATTTATTGTGTTGTTGAAAAGGCTAACTCGCCATTATGGATAAAACAGGCTTTATTAAAGAGTCGAAGCTCCAATGGATTGGGCAGTCGAACGTGCTCAAGACCTGGACAATGTTCGGCTAATGGATTGAAAGAGCGATCGATCTGCGAGAGAAACACCATGATTAGACCACGTTGACTTGCAAATATTCTCAGCGCACGGACTTGCCCCATAAGCTCAGGATTTTTCCGCTTTTGATCTAACAGCTGTAGATAATCGATAACCACTACCGTACCAGCAGGAAAATTGGCGAGTTGGTCCATAATGTATTCGGCACTAATGTTGTCTGATGTGTCAAACTCAAAAGAATCGCGAAAGACTGTTGGGTCTTCTCCAATTCCTTGGAATAAATCGAGAATGTTAGTCAGGCTATACTCCAGCGAAAAGAAAACGCCCTGACGACCTGACTTCATGGCTTCAACCGTGAGTTCGAGACTCAATTGTGTTTTGCCATGACCGGGACGTGCTCCCAAAAGTATCAGGTCGCCAGGGGAAAATTGTGCCAGTAACGTTTTTGCTGGTGAAGCGGCAGACATGTGAGCTGCCAGTAGACTCCAGCTAGAAAAGCCTTCTTTGGCAGCAATGTTGTCCAGTGCTTTATGTAGTGGGATGCCTTCTTTACGCGACAGAATTCTGGCTTGGCGTTTTAGGCGATAAATAGGTGCAGACAGTTTCATTAAAAACTTTCCATTGCGATCGCATATCACAATCCCTCCTTATGGGCACCTCTATTTATTAGGCTTCTGAAAAATCGAGTCTCATCTGAGACTGTTATCCTCCCCTTTTTTTAGATGTTGAAGGGTTCCAAACGGACAAAATCTGTTCATGGGGGCTGTTTTAGAG
>NZ_JASATU010000038.1:0-82646 GCF_032906605.1 Leptothoe sp. LEGE 181152 | reverse complement strand
ATATATGGGCTGATTCGGCCTTGAAGTTGATCGCTCTCAAACCGAATAAACGGCTCTATTTTCAACGGGGTTTTCTCGCTCTGTCCCTTATGGAACATGCTTTATAGCTACGCTGTCACCCTTTAAGCCCTTAACTAGTGACCCATCTATATAAATTGTCGCCAGTACGTCTCTAACGCTTGCCTGTCTTCATGATTGTGAAATGTATGCTCGAGCAAAATAGAGTTAATCTCTTCTGGTGATAAGCCACCCTTGGACAAAGATTCCTGCAAATTCTGCTTCTCAATTGTCTCTTCTCGCTCTACGTTAAATTGAAGAAAATATCCCGTAACCCTCAGTTGAGCAGGGGTAAACAATTGAAATTTTGAAGCGACATAGTTTTCTACATCTATTTGATAGGTCAAATGAAAGATTACCGAGTCAAATGTATTTGACCAGTAGGCAGGATCTTCATTATCAATGTTGCGGAGATACCAAACCATGTAGGCTGGAAGGTAATAGTGAAAACCCTTCGAGTCTAGAAAACTCAGAACCGCATCAGAAAATCGAATATCATCTTCTGGAACGTCTTGCCACTGGTCTTCAGTATCCTGTGCTCTAGACTCAGCTCGCTCTGCCGGGCTACCGTAATCATCGATCACCATCGCCTCATGGAGCGTGACGCCATCTTCACGGGCAACACCATCAAATGCCTCGTTAATTTCTTTAATTAGGGCAAGCTTCTTGTTTTCATACATTATTTTCTCATCTGGGTTAGAAAAGGAAATACCCATCAGCCTTCAGCCTCTGCTTGCATCTGTTCAGCTACTGCGATCGCAGCATCAAATACTCGCATCAAATTACCACCCCAGATCTTGCGAATATCATCAGGCGTATACCCCCGAGACAATAACTCTTGGGAAATGTTAGGCATCTGAGAGACATCTGCAATATCAACTAAGCCGCCACCGCCATCAAAATCAGACCCAATGCCCACATGGTCAATACCCATCACAGCTACCATGTGGTCGAGATGGTCTATGGCATCCGCCAGGGTCGGTTTAATTTCAGGATATTGGGCATTGATCGCCCGATACTGATTTAGCAAATCATTCACCTCTGCTTCGCTCAAATCCCCTCGCAGCCAGGCAGCCTGTTGATTCGACAATGCTTCTAATGCGGCTTCTCGTCTTGGATCTTGGTCAATCTCTTTAATATAATCTCCTAGCAAACATAGCTGTACTACACCACCATTTTCCTTAATCGCCCGCAACATGGTGTCATCCATATTGCGGGGGACATCTCGCAGGGCACGGGCACTGGAATGGGAAGCAATGAGGGGTGCTTGGGTGAGACGCATGACATCCCAAAAGGTATCGTCATGCACATGGGAAATATCGATCATCATGCCCAAGCGATTCATCTCATGCACCACAGCTTCGCCAAATGGGCTTAACCCTTGCCAATCTTGCTGATCATCTGTGGAAGAATCCCCCAGCTGATTATTTTTGGAGTGGGTTAACGTAATGTAGCGAATTCCGCGATTGTAAAAAGCGTTGACTGCCTCAATATCGGTGCCTAAGGGATAGCCGTTTTCCATACCTAGAAAAATTGCCCGTTTTCCCTCCCGTTCTAGCCGATAGGCATCGTCTGGGGTAAGCGCGATCGCAACCCGATCTGGGTAATCGACCGTCAGTTGATAGGTCCAATCAATCATCTGATTCGCCAAGGTTGCTGCCTGGGCATATCCCTGGGCTGTCAGCTCTCGCTGGGGGGTAAAGATGGAGATAAACGCCCCGTCAAGTCCGCCCCTCGCCATCCGCACCAAATCCCACTGTCCACTACCAGGGGCTCCCGTCCCATGGCCCATACCTGGGTCAAATTCGGGATTCACCGACTGCCGAATGGGCCAATCAATATGGCTGTCGATGGTTAATACCGTCTGATGAATAATCTTGGAGCGAGTACTGACCAGATTAGATGAGACATCGATGGGGGATAGGTTGCTAGCATAAACAGTCTTCCATCCCAAGGCCGCCATTACCGCAAGGATAAAGGGGAGCACTCGCTTGAGAAAATCAGATGTCATGACGGTGGTAGATAGCGCTACCAGTATTTTAGTCTGACTTTATCAATGAGAGAGCACCGCGATAAAGACCGGAAAACTTGAGCTCGGCAATGCCATCAGGATTGTTCCAGGTGGCGGCAATACAGTAATGGTGGCCATCCGCATCCTGCAAAAACGTCAGAAGATACTGATCCCCCCTGGCTTCAACACTCTGATACTGACCCAGGGTAGCGGTAATACCCTGCACAACCTGTTCAATTTGGGCCAGAGAAATCTGCGACAAAAAGCTATTAGCAAACCAGCTAGCCTGAATTTCTGAAGATGTAAATAGCCGGGCCAAAGCAGTTTCAGATGAAATTGTTACTGCCAAGGCAACACCATTTGAGCCGGGCAGCATAGGCAAGGTTGTGGGCAAAAGCCAACATAAGAAACTTAGCAGCAAGACAATGAGCCAATGCATAGGGCCTTGTCGGATAGTGATGTTACCCATAGCATTTGATAATTGCTTGCATATAGAGGACAGAATCAGCATTGCTCGCCTTAGGCGAATAACCGCTAAAATGAGACCCAGAGTCTTGGCATAACTGTAGTGCAAATTAGTCTTCAAAAAGTTAGTAGTTTCCTTTTGACTACGTTGCTGACATTTAGTTTAGCGGGCTGTCGCACGGCTACCTCAACCGCTCCATCTCAGTCGACTAACACATCAGACTCAGCGGACACTACTTCTGTAGCCTCTACTCCTCAGGAAATAAACGAGACTCCCATACCTGAACCATCTGCTGAAGAGAAAGCTAAGGCGGCCCAGAATCGTCAGCTGGGACTAGAGTATCGCGGTCAGGGGCGCTACAAAGAAGCAATTGCAGCATTGCAGGAGGCTGTGACGTTAGACCCACAGAATCTTTCGGGCCAGGTGATATTGGGGTGGACCCTGCATTTAGATGGACAGGCGGAAAATGCCATCGATGTGTTGCAACGTGCATTGGACCAAGATGATAACCACGTGCCTGCTTTAAATGCATTGGGCATTGTGTACTTGGTGGATGGTCAATTAGATGCTGCCGTAGAAACCCATACCCAAGCGATCGCACTGAAGCCTGACAACGAAATTGGATACTACAACTTAAGTCTGGCTTATCATCGCCTACAGGAGTATGACCAAGCCATTGACCATGCAGAACAAGCAACGGTTTTAGAACCGGGCAACCCCCATCCTTGGGTAGCTTTAGCCCTAGCTCAATGGGACAGCCAAGCAATTGGCGCAGCCCAACAAACCTATCAGCAGGCGGTTGCTTTAGACCCCCAATATCGAGAGTCGTGGTTTTTAGATCATTTACGACAGGCTGGCTTCAGTCCAGAACAAATCCAGAAAACTGAAGCGATCCGACGGGCATCCTGATTTTTAGTAACAATATTTCATCTAGACTTTTCTCTTTCTAGAGGATCAGTTCCACACGGGCATTAGAAGATTTCAAAACCTGATTTGCATGGGCGATCGCAACCTTCCCCCTTGACGCCATCTTTTAAGCTAGATACTATTTAGGAGTTCTAATTATTAGGAATCCTAAATAAATAAAGGAGGTCGTTTATGCGACGTTTTATTGGGTTGCTTGTTTTAGCTGTCAGTTTGATTATCTTCACAGGGGTATCCCAGCCCGTTCGAGCAGTTCAGGCAACTGACAAAAACCCAGCTTTGGAGATTCAATTGGCACAGGTGCAATATCTGGACGATCTGGACCTGTTGGTGTTCGAGCAACAGGTGAATGGCATGGTAGGAGCTACATTACCTCAAGCCGCTGGTCAGTTAGATGGTGCTCCTGTCTTGGGCTATGTTTTTCCAACGACATTGGCCCCTGACGATGTGGGTTTCAATGCCACTGACGGTATTGTTGCCCTGGCCGTTACCTCACATCCTGATTTTGATGACACACCTCTATGGGATGAAAACAATGATCGTAATTTCGCGAATGACGGAGTTATCTGGCATAGCCATTGGGTTGTGCTAACACCTGATGACCGTGTATCTGGCGGTTTGTCCGTACTGGAATTTGCCCAAGAGGATGAGAGTGTTGTATTACCGCCAACTAATCCAGGGATGCCCATGTATATGGATTCTCCTGGGTTCTCGGTCATAACCGATCAGAGCACATTGCGAGTATTGGTGCCTGCACAACGGATAAACCATGTCACGGAGTTTAACTTTGACGGTGTTGCTGCCTACATGGAGGTCAACACATCCGACGCCAACCGCCCTCTGCTTGGAGTTTACGAGGTTTATAGTGTGGTTTCAGGGGATTTGAGTTTGCCCTATGTGGTTCAGGCCCGTTGAGACTGTTGTGGGGTGCATTAACACTGCACCCACAGTGTAGATCTTTTGCGATAAATCAAAGGAGGTGACTCTTGTGGCTAAATTTAAAATGACCATTGACCAAGTTCTACAGGGCGATTTTCAGATCAAGGATTTAAATCTTTTGTTAGTCTTTCAGGTCAATTGCCCTGGCTGTTTTATCCATGCCCTACCCCTGGCAGAACACCTACATCATACCTATGGTAATTGTCTCAATGTTTTAGGACTTTCAACCGCATTCGAGGACTTTGATCTAAACACCGCCGACTACACCCAATGTCTGCTGGAAACAGGTGAAGTTGTTGGGGCCACTAGACTATACTTTCAACACCATGGTCAGCGATCCTACACCGTCCCCATTACCTTTCCCGTAGCCTTTGACCAGGTAGGCGACGCGGCTGAGCTGTTTGATGACAACGATGTCGAGCATGTATGTCATCTCACACCCTCATTCCCTCCTATGGATGACGCAACCCAAGCCCGTGCCCGCGCTAGGATAAAGCAAGTTCTACAGAGACTATCCCCTACTGCATATACCTTTCATGTCAATCAGCTTCAAGGGACTCCATCTTGGATTCTATTTGATGGAGACTTCACTATCCTGGCACAATGGTTTGGACATAAAGCCGAAACAGAGGTGAGTAAAATCATTAACCATGTGTTAGAGCCTGTCGCGATCATACCACCGTACACTTAATGGATAATCCATTTGACACCATTAATGAACCCATTGGCCAACGGGTTATCACAGGGCTTTCCAAAATTGGTATAGCCCTGCGTAGTCAGTCCTGGCAAGGAGCGGAAGCTCAAGGGTTAACTCCCACCCAAGGGCAGATTTTGGCATTGCTCCAATCTAGCCCAAAAAGGGGAATTCGCCTTTCAGCCATTGCTAAAGGATTGGCTACCAGTGCAGCGACGGCCAGTGATGCGGTCTCATCCTTGGTAAAAAAGGGGTTGGTGTCTCGGGAAAAGGCAACGGATGATCGTCGAGCCATCGCCATTCGGCTGACGCCTAAAGGTCAAAAACAAGCGGAAAAAGCTGCTAGCTGGCCAGATTTCTTATTAAGTGCAGTCACAGAACTCTCTGAAGAAGAGCAAACGATTTTCTTTAGAGGGTTAACTAAAATGATTCAGAAGCTGCAGTCACAGGGAAAGATTCCTCCGTCACGGATGTGTGTGACTTGTGAATATTTTAGGGCCAATGTATATGAGGATGCTGATCGTCCTCATCACTGTATGTTAGTGGATGCGCCGTTTGGTGATCGCGATTTGCGTTTGGATTGTCCTGAGCATCAGGAGAAAGAGGCGGCTATTGTTTGACCATGGAAATATTTCATGTAACGGCTTGGAATAGCTGACCATCAAGGTGGTGAAGATAATCAAGGCCGTAATCGCCATTTTCAAGGGTCTCGATTAAAACAGGTGGAATATTTTGTTCTACTTCTTGGCAGCAAGAGGCTGCACCAAGGGCAATGGTGGCAACTGTGTCTACATCACCTGTAAATGCAATACAAGTTTTGAGAATTTCACTGAGGGAATCGTGGGCCGTGACAGCCGTTAGGGCCGCATGAACACTCATCATACCTTTGGAGCCAACCTTGCCTTGCCAGGGTGTTATCCATGGTCCAGGTACACGTTTATGAATAAACTGTGGCAATTCTGACTTGGGGCCAAGCTGGTAGATAAAGTAATGGGACATTAGACTGGCCGCAACTGCAGCGTTGATGCCATCTGGTGTGTCGTGGGTTAGGGTTGCCTGTAGTTTGCAGCGTTCAATCACAGTTTTAACAGTTGGGAAAATGCCAATGGGAACGGCTCGCATGGCGGCTCCACTTTTGTCACTATGGGGCCTAATTTTGGCAAGGAATTCATCCCCATCGTTGATTGCTTGCAAAAATCCATAAAAGCCACGGGCATAGCCTTCACGAGGGTCACGCTTAAAGGCTGAGACAAAATAATGGGCTAGATTCTCACGAGTCCAGGGTTCACCCGACACAATGGCTTCGGCAATTGCAATACTCATCTGGGCATCGTCGGTATAGTAACCTGGCTGAATCTGATGTCGTGGATGTTGCACATACCCACTGAGATCATTCTGTTCACGGATCATACTGCTGGGGGAATATTCAAACCCAGCACCATAGGCATCACCAATCGCAAGTTCTACCAACATTGGCTATGTGTAAGCCTCAGTAACGATGAAACTCAACCATAGCAAACGTGTATTGCGACTGCCTAGGTAAGGCGCTTGCGCTTAAATAATCACCCCATTAGCCCATCACTCATCCACCCATCGACAACCTCAACCTGGGTCTTTATTGTTGTGCAGTCCCCGAAGCCTGTGGACAACTCTCTCAGCGCAGTGCGCGCAGTGCATCTAAAATTGATGGTCGCACCCCTACATGCCGCACCACTAAACAATATAGCCAAACATTCCACATAGCCATGGAAAAGGCGGTGGCCATGGCGGCTCCAACAATTCCGAAAACATGAATGCCAACTAAATTCAGAATGACATTAACCAGGGCACTGATTGCCATAACAACGGCGGACTGGCTTTGATAGCCGGTCATTGTTAGGATATAGCCCACTGAACCAGATCCTACATTGACTAACTGGCCTAGGATCAAAATGGTTAATGCGCCCTTGGCAGCCACAAATTCGGGGCCAAATAACTGTAGTACAGGTCCTGCAAAACTGATGAGCCCAATCGATGTGATGAAGGCTGGATAAAACATCCATCGGGCCACAGTAGAGACTAATTGTTGCAGTCTCTCGTGATCGCCCTGGGCATAGAGGGAGGCAATCAATGGTGCTGCGATCGCATTTACAGAGATCAAAATAAACCGCACCCATAATGCGGTTTTGAGGGCTGCGCCATAAATGCCCACCTGTTTGGCATCTAAAAACACACCAATCATTAATGTGTCTGTTTGGCTGAGCACCATGTGTGAACCACCAAACAGCATCAGAGGTACAGCCGCTTTCCACCATCGGGAAATCTCATAGGCGGGTTGGGCATGACGGATTTTGGTATCCACACTTTGTTGAAATAACAACCATTGCAACCCCAGGGTTAATAATGCAGAAAGCAAGGAGAGTGCGATCGCAACTGTGCTGGTCAGCCCATACAACCTTTGCCAAACAGCTGCCATGATCATCAGCAATAGCGGCTGCATAACCAGTGACGGCGCATAGGACAATACAATTCTTTGAAACCCACGAATAATCTCTTTTTGGAGACTCACCAGGGCAACGGTCGGAATTGTCCAAATCCCAATAACAACAGGCATGGTATAAGCACCTAAATCACGATGAGCATTGAGCCACAACAAAATACCAGTGCCACACAGCGAGGTGAGAATACCAATCAACAATGTCTGTAGCCAGCTGCCCCAGATGATTCCCTTTAAATGGGACCAATCTTCCTGGGCATTGTAGGCTGAAATAAACCGCAGGACCGCCGTTGGCAAGCCAAATCCAGCAATAAAGGCCCAGAAAATACCAATGGCTGTAGCATAGTCATAAATCCCATAGGCGGCTGTGCCCATCCAGCGCGCCAGCAACACTTGAGAGCTATATAAAACCCCCGCACTGATTATCTGCACTGTTAATGCGGCCCCTGCCCCTCGCACTAGTTTGGCGAATACATTTGGTTCCTGCAAGCTGCCTCCCTGGTTAGTCACTAGGCACCATGATAGTCAGAGAAGTCTCGTCACCTGTGCCCATGGGACTGAAGCTACCGTCATTGAGCACGCCAAACTAACCTCTATAAAACAAACAGACATGCACCTGACTGGGAGCAACAGGAAACGGAAGATCCTGTTGCCAAAAGCGATTGGAATTAAGGCCAAGCTGGCAGGATGATTTTAGCTGGGAGAGGCGGTCAGATAACAATGGCTCTAGACCGATTCATCTCCTAAATCAGCAATCGTAAAATATCTTTGATTGTCAGGTTTTATTAACTTATTGCCATAGAGTAATCTTTATAACCTCTATTTTGTAAAATTGAATACATAAATAACTGCGAAGTGGAGAATAAGTATGCTCCTTCCGGCTAGCGCTCCCACATGCCCATTGGTATCCGAACCAGAAGTAGAACCTGCGCCAAGCTGGTATTCTGTTTGTCAGCTTAATTACACCCGCGATACCTGGGTTAAGCTGCTGCAACCACCTAGCTATTTTGCTTATGACAAGGCTAAGTTACTCTGCCAGGCATCAGACGACACTTGGGCTGCTTGGGTCCCTGACCACGGTGAAGTGCTATTGGATAGAAGTCATTTCTATTGCTGATAAACAAGAGTGAACCTCTAAAACCTATATTCCTGCTGACAATCAGCAACTCACAGGCTTGAGTAGCAGAAGCTTGGCAACTGCAAGAAATGCTTTTGCGGTAATGACCAGGGTAGACGGAGTCCATCCAACGGCATGTCATTTGGTAACAACCCAAGAAACTAAAGAGAAAGTGTTGGAGGAAACAGTATAACCACACCAATTGTTTCTGTACGTAATCTAGTGGCTGATAAAATACCTGCTGCTAAGGGACAGGGAAGGGGGCATGGGGTTACTAATCTAAAGGCACCTATGCCCCATCAGCGCTCTTTCAACCTTTAACGCTCATTTGCTTTAGGATCCGGCCCAAACTTGTTAGACCCTGCGGTCCCATCCGTTACAGCAAAGACCAAATTTACAATTGGACACAGAATCCACCACCCACTGCGATCAACATCGTGCATACGACGAATACCGACAGCAATAGATGGAATCAGAACAGCTAAATTATAAATAAAGCTGAGGATACTTTGATCCGTATTACTGAATGCTCCCAAAAAGCCTTCTATGAAGCCTAAACATAAGGCAGCGAGAAAATTGAATAGGACAAACATCCAGTATTCTTTTCGGCGCGCACGTCCTTCAAATACTGCATAGTTCTTTAAAACCTTGATATACCATTCCATAAATGTTTACTCTCTACGTATCTTTCAGTGTCTTAGACCTTGGTTAGACCTTTAATTTGGTCTAATTTTGCCCTAGAGCGTACCCAGCCACTAACCAGTAACATAATTCTTGATTTATGGCTCAACGATACTAGTTAGGATTTATTTCGCATCTGATTAACGTTTATCCTCAATCTACAAAACCGTAGCTTAGGAATAGGCCACCATGAAACACGCATCTGCAGAAACCATAGCTTTCCTCAACGCGCTACTAGAACAAATTCGTTCTTGACCTGGTCTCAAAGAGAAAAAGCTCGGTATTTTCTATCGAAAGTCTAGGGCATTTCTCCACTTCCATTCAGAATCATGCACAGACCTTCCATGGAACGTCTGCCAAGCCCTTATACTGCTTCATTCTGCACACCAAACTTCTCAAAACCACTCTTGAGAACCAATTTTGTATCCATCGAGCCTACCTCAATATCCTCTTTCAAGAGTGCAACCAGACAACGCTGACGTAACACACGTTGAATCTTCAGATGTTTACCAGGCTTAACTTTAGTTTGGGTATAAATTAAACAAATCTCTTCCGAGAATGTTTCTACGCCTTCAATATGAGTTGGCTCTAGGACATCGTCCTCGTCCTGACACAATTCTATTCCCACACGCTCAATAATTTCAAAGGCCTTTTCCGGATCTACCTCGTAGGTGATAGACACCTCTACCGCTGCATTAATCGGATGTTTAGAGTAATTAATAATCGATCCAATATCGCCATTTCTCAGAATCTGAACCTGGCCATCGGGATGCAGAATGCGTGTCGTTCGTAGCTCAATCGATTGAACAGTCCCCTGGGCTTCGGCAGTTTCAATAAAATCACCCACTAAGTAATAGTCTTCAAACAGAATAAAGAAACCGCTGACCACATCCTTCACCAGGTTTTGCGCCCCTAAACCAACGGTTAGACCCACAATCCCGGCACCTGCTAAGATTGGCCCTGGATCAATATTGAGAGCTTTTAACAAAAATAAAGCCGTGCCAAAGTAAATAATATATCTAAGTGAACTTACAATGAGTGGGGTGATGGTCACCCGTCGCTGATAAATTGCAGTCGATGTTTCCTCAGTGGATAGCAATAATTCTGAGACAAGTAATTGTGCGATATTGGCAGCTAATCGCCCTAAAAAAACTAAGACAATGACCTTCACAGCCATTGCGCCATAGCCTGCTAAGTTAGCAATTAAGTCAATTTGCCTGACTACTAATATACCTACATAGAGCCAGACAACATATTCCAAACAGCGCTTTAAAAAAGGAACAAGATGTTGTAAACGATCGTAAAACCGCAACAGATTACTAGGGCTAGAATACTTTTTACTCAAAGCATCCAAGCTATCAACAACAACACTTACGGATCTAAAAACGATAACGCCAATGGAAATAATCAAATAGATTCGCCAGGTTGCATAGAGATAAGGAGATATCTCTTCGGGTAGATGCAAAAAACGAGCACACCATATCAAGGCCAAAAGCCACATGCCCACACGTAATACGGTACTTAAGGCCTTAAACAAATGTTCAATACTCTCATCATTCGCCGTGATTTGCTCTATCTGCTTAACGTGGCGACTAATCTGAGCTAACCTGTGCTTGAGGGGACGCTGCAAAATACCGACCAGGACCAGCAAACATATACTTTTGGCAACACCTGCTGCTATGCCCAGCCAAACTTCCTGAGGTGTGTTTTGAATCAAAGACAGGGTATACGTATCTGGCTTTTCACCCTGTAGTAGTATCCACCCGTTGAATCCTGCTACTAATAGAACGAGCAAGCAGCCTGAAATCAGAACGATGCCAAATACGTTTTGTCGTAGCGTTTGCAAGCCTGCATCATCCATCTGTAGTGGAGATGCTTGTAAAACCCAACGAGAACCCCAATTAAAAGAAATATATAAAAAACCACAAAGAATAATAATTAAGGCTAGCTCAATGGAAAATAGCACTAACGCAGCCATAATTTAGCGGCCTCTCAAACAGGCAAGTAAACGTACAGATAGGGCGTTTGCCCCATGTTCTAGACATCTTAGGGCATTGCTATACGCACCATACAAAACTTGCTGATTAAGTGGCAATTAGGGGCTGCTATTTAATTGAGAATTCAGAATGGCTGGTAGGGGCGCACTGTCGTGCGCCCTTCAGATACAGGCAAATGCTATAGGCCAATGCACCATATCCTGCGTAGGGGCGCATTGCAATGCGCCCCTACGTAACAGATTCTAGAAAAGACTATGGTTACTGAGGAAGCAAAATTACCGCATCAACAACGTGAATAATGCCATTGCTGGCTTCAATGTCAGCTGAAACCACGTTAGAGTCATTTACGGTCACTCCAGAACCCACAGAGATATCTAAAGGAATTCCAGCAACAGAATCAACGCTACCCGATGCCAGATCGGTAGACCGCACACTGCCGGGCACCACATGGTACGTCAAAATGGTTGCCAATAGCTCTCTGTTTTCGGGTTGATAGAGACTCTCAATTGTGCCTTCAGGCAAACGGCCAAACGCATCATCAGTAGGGGCAAACACTGTAAACTCTGTTTCACCATTGAGCACACCTACTAGCTTGGCGTGTTTTAGCAACGCAGTCAAAACATCAAAGGAATCATTGGTGGATGCAATACTAACAATAGTGTTTCCAGTGTGTCCATCTTTGGACTGAGCAGAGGCTGTCTCTTTAGCCTGCACTGGAGACATCGCAAATGTAGCAGCCAATAGGCTGGTGAGTACCATTACCTTCTTCATGAATTAATACCTTCCTAACAGGTGTTCATTAGAGGTACGACACCTAACCAAAATTGGATCACTTTTATTTATAAATCAAAAACTAGGTCTCCATTTCATGAGAAACCAGGTTCAAACGCCAATGAAATCGCTATAAGGGAAATAGGCAAATTTAAGCCCCTTACTTCATCACTGAACTTTTTGAGTGCCATAGCTCTATGTCATCCCGACACACCACCATAAATCAGTTGCATCTTCAGCCTAAAGGATCAATAATTTGTCTAGACGTCTACATGAATTTAACGATCAGTTAAAAATTGGTTAAGTTATGGTAAAGACAGCGCTACAACCATCTAGAGCCGTCTGGATGTCAGTCCTAGCTAAAGCGCCCTTGATGCTTTTAGAAGAGTGCGTTGCGACACTTGACGATGTGCCTGGGTATGGATTTTTGCGATCGCCCGAAGTTGGTTTGACCATGGTGCGAGGTCGAGCCGAGGGGACTGGGCAACCCTTTAACCTGGGTGAAATGACGCTGACTCGTTGTGTAGTACAGCTGGATGAGCTGACTGGCTTTGGGTATGTAGCGGGTCGTTCCAAACGCCATGCAGAGCTAGCAGCTGTGTGTGATGGGCTGCTACAGCACCCTGGTTGGCATGATCGGGTGCAGGCCCAGGTGATTATCCCTTTGCAAGCGGCAGCCCAGGAAAAACGAGAGCGGGAAGCGGCTGAAGTTGAATCCACCCGTGTCAACTTTTTCACAATGCTGCGGGGGGAAAGCTAATGATGATTACTCAGCTAACCGGATTTACAGATACAGTTTACGACGCCCAGAAAACCTTCCGAGCGTTGTTAGATGCCTTGGCAAGACCCGGTATTCTGCAAACAACTGTTTCCCTGACCACACCTAATGGTCTTGAGCTAAGTTGCGCCGCTGCCTGCCTCACCCTGTTTGATTTAGAAACTGTAGTGTGGCTACAGTCAGGATTTACCGAAGATGTGCGTCAGTGGCTAGTGTTTCATACGGGCTGTCGCTTTACCGACAATCCCCAGGCTGCTGATTTTGCCTTGATTAAGGAAATCGCCACCGCCCCTAAGCTTGCTGAATTCTCCTGGGGCAATGCTGAATATCCAGAAGCGTCTACTTCGTTATTGATCCAACTGCCTGAGTTAACGGGGGGATTACCCATGAAACTCAAAGGGCCAGGGATTTTGGATGAAATTGCGGTGAGTCTGCCTCTGAATTCTGATTTTTGGCAACAGTGGCAAATGATGACGGCAGATTATCCCTTGGGTTTAGACTGCTGGTGTTTTGTCGACGATCAAGTGCTGGGGCTGCCTCGCACAGCTCAACCCATCATAGAATCTCAAGGGGGCATATGACGCTAACAATTCGTCCTGGCAGCCGCGAAGATTTACCTCAAGTTGTGGATATCTATAATCATTCGGGGCTGGAGCATGACGCTGTTTTGACCTTAGCTGATGCCGAGAAATGGTTTTCACGGGTTCAAAAGTATCCAAATTACACGCTGTGGGTTGCCTGTTTCTCTGAGAAAGTTGTTGGCACGTTTGCCTTGCTGATTATGGATAATCTGGTTCACCATGGCAGCCCATCTGGCATTGTCGAAGCTGTGGGGGTGGCTCCTGATTTGCAAGGCCAGGGGATTGGTCGGCGGATGATGAACATTGCGATCGCACGGTGCCGTTCTGCCGGATGCTACAAACTCACCATTTCCACTAACCTTCGCAGAACAGCTGCCCACGCCTTCTACGAATCCTTAGGATTCACCCAACACGGATACAGTTACCGAGTCGAACTTAGTTAACGAAATCTTCAGGAGAAAATCCATGCCCTATGTTGCGGTCAAAGGTGGAGAACAAGCCATTCGCAATGCCGAAGCCTTACTCAAGGCAAAGCGGCGAGGCGATGAGACTGTGCCGGAGCTTTCCGTGGAGCAGATCAAGCAACAGATGCAGCTGGCGGTAAACCGAGTAATGGCCGAAGGCAGTTTGTATGATCCGGACCTGGCAGCATTGGCCATAAAACAAGCTTGGGGAGATTTGGTCGAAGCGGCTTTTTTGCTGCGGGCATATCGAACAACCTTGCCTCGACTGTATTACAGTGAACCGCTGGATACGAGTGCCATGGCGATTCAGCGGCGCATTTCGGCCATCTTTAAGGAGGCCCCGGGTGGGCAGAAGCTAGGCCCCACATTTGACTACATTCATCGACTGTTGGACTTTAAGCTGGCGGCTGAGGATAATACATTTTCTGCACCCACCAGTGAACAGGTTGATGTTGAAGAAACGACGCCTCGGGTGGCTCATACGTTGGAGCAGGAGGGATTGGTGATGCCTCCTGGCAATGGAACGGTGGGGCATGGGTATGATCAACAGCAAGACACTGCACCGTTTGACATTACGCGACAATCACTCACCACACCCACCCATCGCGATGCTCGTTTACAGAACTTAGCCCGTGGTGATGAAGGCTTTTTGTTGTCTATGGCCTATTCCACCCAGCGGGGGTATGGCAAAAATCATCCCTTTGCTGGTGAGATTCGCATGGGTGAGGTGGAAATGATCATATGTCCTGAGGAACTAGGATTTGAAATTGCCATTGCCGATATTACGGTCACCGAAGTGCAAATGGTGAATCAGTTTAAGGGCAGTAAAGAAATTCCGCCACAGTTTACCCAAGGGTACGGCCTGACGTTTGGCTACAACGAACGCAAGACCATGGCCATGGCTCTTGTGGATCGAGCGCTTCAGGCTCAGGATTTAGGAGAATCTCTGGATGGTCCAGCCCAGGATGAAGAGTTTGTTCTCTTTCATTCTGACAATATTGAAGCCCAGGGCTTTGTGCAGCACCTTAAGCTGCCCCATTACATCGATTTTCAGGCAGAACTAAATCTGATTCGTAAGCTACGCCGTGATTATGAACGGACCCAGGAGATAACAAACCCACCATCGACTCAGGCTGAGAGTCATCCGCTTGTTTCCCAGGAGGCAAAAACAGCATGATTAAAGGGCTAAACCCTACCATCTTTCTTTCCAGGGCAGGTACAAGACCAGCCCCTACGGCACATATCCCTTTTCTCTTTGCTAAACCATGAATTCCCCTGCCTCGCCTGTTCTCCCTGTCTCCCCTGCTCCTTCTAACCCTGAACCAGGGTTTAACTTTGCTTATCTGGATGAACAAACTAAACGATCTATCCGCCGGGCTATTCTTAAGGCCGTGGCGATTCCTGGACATCAGATTCCCTTTAGCTCGCGGGAAATGCCAATGTCATATGGCTGGGGGACTGGTGGCATTCAGGTGACGGCCTCGGTGATTGGTAAAGAAGATACCTTGAAGGTGATTGACCAAGGGGCTGACGACACCACTAATGCCGTGAATATCCGACGTTTTTTTAAGAAGGTGTGTGGTGTGGCGACGACCGAACGCACAGAGGAAGCGACTCTGATTCAGACCCGTCACCGGATTCCTGAAACACCTCTCAAAGAAGGGCAGGTGTTTGTGTATCAGGTGCCCATGCCTGAGCCGCTGTACTTTATTGAGCCGTCTCGGACTGAAGCCAACAAAATGCATGCGTTAGAAGAATATGGCCCCATGTACGTCAAACTCTATGAGGACATTACCAAGTTTGGGCGGATTTCTTTGGCCTATGACTATCCGGTCATGGTAAATGGGCGGCATCTGATGAACCCCAGTCCAATTCCCCGGTTTGATAATCCGAAAATGGATATGAACCCGGCGTTGCAACTATTTGGGGCGGGACGAGAGAAACGAATTTACGCCATACCGCCCTACACCCAAGTGAAAAGCCTGGATTTTGAAGATCATCCGTTTTCGGTGGAGAACTGGGGGCAGCCCTGTGAGTTTTGTGGGGCCACTGACAGCTATCTGGATGAGGTGGTCATTGATGACCAGGGGGGACGCATGTGGATTTGTTCAGATACGGACTATTGCGAGCAGCGTCAGCGATCGCAATCGGGTAGTGCACAAAAACTAGGGCAATAGGAGAAAGACATGATGCAGCCGCTACTGACGGTTAATAATTTAAGTAAGTATTATGGCGATCTGTGTGCCTGCGATCGCATCTCCTTCAACCTTTACCCAGGTCAAGTTTTGGGCATCATCGGCGAGTCTGGCTCCGGCAAAAGTACCCTGCTGGATAGCATTGCCGGTCGTATCCCCTTTGAAACAGGAGAGATGTCCTATTGTGACCGAGACAACAACTTTATCGACCTGCGTACGCTACCTGAACCCCGTCGTCGTCGGTTGATGAAAACCGAGTGGGGTTTTGTCCGCCAGAACCCCCGTGACGGATTGCGCATGAACGTTACCGCTGGGGCCAATATTGGCGAACGGCTGCTCGACGTTGGCCAGCGACACTATGGCAATATTCGTACCGAAGCCCTCCAATGGTTAAGTGAAGTTGAAATTCCGGCTGCCCGTCTTGATAACTTTCCCCGTACTTTTTCCGGCGGCATGCAACAGCGTCTGCAGTTGGCCCGCATTCTGGTCACACGCCCCCGCATTGTGCTGATGGATGAGCCCACAGGTGGTCTCGATGTCTCTGTCCAGGCCAGACTGTTAGACCTGATGCGATCGCTGGTACGCACCCTTAACCTCAGCGTCATCCTGGTCACCCATGATATCGGCGTCGTGCGACTGCTGGCCCATCGACTGATGGTGATGCAAAACGGTCAGGTTGTCGAAGCCGGACTCACCGACCAAGTGTTGGATGATCCCCATCATCCTTATACGCAACAGCTTGTGAATGCCACGTTAGTGCCTTAATGAAGACTCACTACAACACAATTGTCCCCCCATGAACACATTACAACTCCCATCTCCAGCAACCGCCCCAACCAATACAACAGCCCTGCTGCAAGCAGACCGGCTCCATAAAAGCTTTGTGCTTCATCATCAGGGCAGTGTCAATCTGCCCGTGCTCGAAGGGGTTTCCCTCACCGTTAACCCCGGTGAATGTGTTGCCCTCCAGGGAGCCTCAGGTTCAGGGAAATCAACCTTTATGCGCTCTCTATACGCCAACTACCGTGTGGATAGCGGCTCTATCTGGGTCAAACACCAGGGGGAGTGGGTTGATCTGCCCCAACTCGAAGCCCATAAATTAATTGAAGTACGCCAATATACCCTCGGCTATGTCAGCCAGTTTCTGCGGGTGATTCCTCGGGTGCCAGCGGTAGACGTCGCTGCGGAACCCTTGATGGAACTAGGTTTAGATACAGATAAGGCTAAAGATAAGGTACGAGACTTATTTTCTCGGCTAAACTTGCCAGAGCGACTATGGGAACTGTCACCCACCACATTCTCTGGGGGTGAAAAACAGCGGGTCAATATCGCTCGTGCGTTCTCCATGGACTACCCTATTTTGCTTTTGGATGAACCCACATCAGCGCTAGATGCGGCCAATCGAGACGTCGTGATGCGGTTAATCGAAGAACGTAAAGCCCAGGGCTGTGCCATGGTGGGAATTTTCCATGATGACGAAGTCAGGGAAAGGGTTTGCGATCGCACCCTCCTCTTTGGCTAACCCTCGCTTGCTTGGTCAGTCAAAATAGCCACCAAGATACTCATTAGAGGGTCTACATCAGCGGGTACTCGATATAGCTCTAAATCTTGAGAAATTTTTCTTTGCTGTCGATCAAGCACAGCAAACTGCCAGATACGCCCAATCGAAACTGCACCATAAAGGAGATTCCCCGACGATGAGTCCGTGACTTTATCCAATGCAATGAGTTCAGCCGCCAGCTGTTTAAATCCGCGTTCCAGATTTTCATCTTTGGCCTCGATAATCAGCAAACTATGGCCAGACTGAAGATAATAATCTAAAAGGCCCTTCAACTGATCCGTCGCCTTAAGAGAATAGCTAACCTTAACCTTGACATGGATTAAATGCACTAACTCTAAAACCAGAGGCGCAATCAAAAATTCTCGGCGCGCCGATTCACTATCTAATGTGACGAACGGCAAACTCTCCTCCAAACGCTGCCTAAGTCGATCGATAGTGTCTACTGGTTTTTTTGACTGAGGCAAAACCAGCGACGTCAGCTCTAAGCTATACCCAAAGTGGGTCACGATATCTTCCAGATAATAATTCAGCTTGAAATAGTCAGAAAAATAACAGGACTCTGGAAGTTCAATGATCTGAGCCATTTTTTGTCTCCTAACCCTAAAGATAACGTTAACTTAACCTTGGTTAGATATCAGTTAGAGATGTCTAGACATTTTCTAGTGGTATCTAATTGGTAGAGAAGCCCGTTTACCCAAATAAATCCAGACCATACGCCCCATGATTGAAACCATCTACACCAATTATCGCTTGCAGCTTCCAGGCCAGGAGCTACTGGGCACCCTTGTCGTCAAGGACGGTCTAATTGCAGACATTCAGCCAGGTACTGTGGATCAAGGGCAGAATGGCAACGGCGACTATCTACTGCCAGGGCTGATCGAACTCCACACGGATAACCTGGAGCGCTGCATGTCACCTCGCCCCAAGGTGAGCTGGCCTCTGGATGTGGCTGCCGTACACCATGATCGAGATTTAGCGGGGGCCGGTATTACAACCGTGTGTGACGCCATATCTATTGGCGATCTTACCCCTGGCTCTCTGCGCATGACCCAGTTTGGCCCCATGATCAATACGATTCATCAGGGACAAAGCGACGGGCGCTTCTCGGTGGACCATCGACTACACCTACGCTGTGAGCTGGGATATAACCAGGTATACGATCTGGTGGAAACCTATGCCGATCACCCGCTGCTGTCACTGATGTCCCTAATGGACCACACCCCCGGACAGCGACAGTTTGTAAAACTTGATAAGTACAAAGAGTATTACCAGGGCAAACATGGGGTAACGGCTGAGGAAATGGATGGCTTTATTCGCGATCGCATCGAAGCCCAACAGTGCCATGCCGTCGATAACCGTCGCAGACTGGTGGAACTGGCCCAGCAACGCGACATTTGTCTGGCCAGTCACGATGATGCCACCCCGGAGCATGTCCAAGAAGCCATTGAAGACGGGGCTGCCATCGCCGAATTTCCCACCACATTGGATGCGGCGAAAGAAGCCCATAGCCATGGTCTACAGGTGCTGATGGGAGCCCCTAATTTAATCTTGGGTGGATCCCATTCAGGCAATGTGTCCGCCATGGATTTAATCGAGCGAGATTTAGCCGATATTATCTCGTCAGACTATGTGCCTCAAAGTTTAGTTCAAGCGATGTTCCTGATTGTGGATAAGGCTCAAGTGCCGCTGCATCAAGCAATGCGTCTGTTTACCGTAAATCCAGCTAAGGCGATTGGGTTGGATTGCGATCGCGGCAGTCTAGAGGTAGGCAAACGGGCTGACATGATTACCTTGCACCATGATGGTGTGATTCCCCGACTAACATCCGCTGTCCGTCAGGGATATCGCATTGCTTAGATGCAAGGGGATGCAAGGGGATGGGAGAGTTTCCTCACTGAAACCTGATTTTCTCTCTCTCCTTTTCCTGGTTAAGTCATTGAGACGCTTGATTGAAGGTCTTTATACCTAACAACCTTGTTGTTAGGTGATAAACAAAAATATGACGATTTCGTCCTGTTAAACAATCACATTAATCCATTGTGGGGACCTTCCATGGAACGTCCCTACAATGGGTTATCTCTTTTCTCGCAATGAACACCACAACCCTAGACCAAATTCTCGATCTTTATCGCCAACGTGGCCAAGCCCAATATGGTGGTGAAGCCGTCAGTCAGTTAGAACATGCCCTCCAATGCGCCACCCTCGCCGAAGAGAATGGTGAATCACCAGAGCTGATCACCGCTTGCTTACTCCATGACCTGGGACATCTGGTCCATCATCTTGGTGACAACCCAGCAGTGCGGGGCGTTGATGATTGCCATGAATATCGTGCAATTCCCGTATTAGAGCCCCTATTTCCAGAAGCTGTTACCACACCCATTCGTTTGCACGTAGCCGCCAAACGCTATCTTTGTGCGATCGATGAGAACTATTGGGCATCACTCTCGCCCTCCTCTAAGCTAAGTTTGGAGCTTCAGGGAGGTATTTTCTCACAGTCGATGGCACAAGCTTTTATTGACCAGCCGAATGCAGAAAGTGCTGTCAAACTGCGTCGTTGGGATGATTTAGCTAAGATTAAAAACCTAAAAACCCCTGACTTAGAGCATTTTCAACCTATTCTAACCACTGCGAGTCGGGTACCTGTCGTATGATTCTCATCGCCCAAATCAGCGATCTCCATGTGCAGATGCCGGGCAAACTCGCCTATGGCATCGTAGACACTAATTCCTTAGTTGCCGAGGCCATTGCCCGATTGAGCAGGCTTAATCCTCCACCAGATATGGTGGTGGCATCAGGCGATCTGATTCAAGACGGCACTGTGGAAGAATATGAGCTGCTAAAAGTCATGCTCGCACCATTGCAGTGTCCCGTGTATTTAATGCCAGGCAATCACGATCATCGCGATCATCTACGACAGGTATTTAATACCCACACCTATCTGCCAAGGGCGAGTTCTCACCTTAGTTATGCTGTCGATAATTATCCTATGCGCCTGATCATGCTCGACAGCATTATCCCAGGAAAAGGTGGGGGCTGTGTCGATGCCGAGCGTTTGGCATGGCTAGGGCAACAACTGTCAGCAGCACCTGAAACACCCACCCTCATGTTTATGCACCATCCTCCATTTGCCACTGGCATTCCCTGGATGGATCGCAAACGGTTTCAAGGCCGTGGGGCGCTGGCAGAATTAATTCGCCAACACCCTCAAGTAAAACGCATTAGCTGTGGCCATTTACACCGCACTATCTACTGCCCATGGGCCGGGACGGTGGCCAGCAGCCAGCCTAGCTTAGTCCATCAAAGTGCTATCGATTTTGCCCCTGACGGCTCTAGCCAATTTGTGATGGAACCACCCGCCTATCAGCTCCATGTATGGACAAAGGAGACGTTAGTTTCCCACACCATGTATGTTGGCGAGTTTGATGGTCCCTATCGGTTTTCCGATGGGAAAAAGGTGGTTGTGGCAGCTTTATAACGATGGATCAACCCTAGGCAACTCACAATCAGTCAGTCTGTATGTTGTACAATCTATAGCCCACACCATAGGCCTGGTAGCTAGCATCAGAGCAAGATTTATGACTGCCCTCAGTGTTAACCTCAACAAGATTGCCCTTGTCCGGAATTCCCGCACCATGGGTATACCCAGTGTCGTTAAGGCGGGGGAAACCTGCATTCAAGCTGGAGCCTATGGCCTCACGGTGCATCCTCGCCCAGATGAGCGTCATATCCGGCGTCACGATGTTTATGACTTGGCGGAGATGCTCAAGGCACACCCGACGATCGAATTTAATATTGAGGGGAATCCTTTAGAAGCTAGGTTCATGGACATTGTGCGGGATGTAAACCCCCATCAGGTGACGTTAGTTCCTGACGATCCTAATCAGTTTACCTCCGACCATGGCTGGGATATTGCCAAGCAAGGTGAGACTTTGATCCCGATTATTAAAGAAATTCAAGGGCTAGGGGCGCGGGTTAGCTTGTTTATGGATCCTGACCCAGAGCAAATTCGGCTGATCCCCACATTAGGTTCGATGCAGGGGCCGACAGAGACTCGTATTGAACTCTACACCGAACCCTATGCTACGGCATCCCGCGAAGGAACTAAGGAGGAGTTAGAAACACTGCATACCAGCTATGCGGTGGCGGCAAAAGTGGCTCAGGAATGTAGCCTAGGGGTGAATGCAGGTCATGATTTAAACCTCGAAAACTTGCCTCAGTTTTTGCAGATTCCCAATATCTTAGAGGTGTCCATTGGCCATGCTCTCACAGCGGATGCGTTAATGATGGGTCTGGAGAATGCGGTCAAGGCTTATTTGGATGCCATTGCAGCGGCAAATCAGTAATACATATAAAGATAGTCATGGATGACCCATCTATTGTTCGTCATTTTACTGACACTCCTTGGGAGCCAGCGGTAGGCTACTGTCGAGCGATTCGAGCGGGCAACCAAATTTTTATGTCGGGGACTGCTCCGGTGGATGATCAGGGGAATACCGTTGCTCCAGGGGATGGTTATGCCCAGGCAAAACGGTGTTTTCAGATAATTCAAAAGACGCTCCGGGCTATGGGTGCGGATTTATCGAATATTGTGCGGACCCGCATGTATGTAACAGATATTAGCCGCTGGCAAGAATATGGCCAGGCCCATCAAGAGTTTATGGGGGCTTATCCCCCTACGACGGCGATGGTGGAGGTTAGTGCGCTGATTGATCCTGATATGCTGATTGAAATTGAGGTAGAGGCTCTGGTATTTTGAATTATTCTGCGCTAAAAATTTGGGTTAGTTAACGAGTAAAGGGTGAAGGGTAAGGAGTGACTCTTCACCACTTTAGACTCGTTACTCTTTAACAGTTTTACCCGAAATCTGATTCTTGACAGACCACTAGGAGTGCATCAGTGCTTTATTGCTTAAACCCAAGCAGCTAAGACTCTCTCTGCAAACCAGATGCTGCCCATGAGAATCATCAGTACTGAAGCAGCGTAGTTTAGGAAGATGGCTCCTCGACGTTGTTGTAAAAATCGCAATCCGTAGAATGCCAGGACAACAATGGCAATCTGACCTATCTCTACGCCTAGGTTAAAGCTGGCTAGGGATAAGATCAGGTTGCCCTGACTTTGGGTGAGGTCTCTCAGAATATTGGCGAAGCCGAGGCCATGGATCAGCCCAAAGCCGAAGGTAAACCAGGGTCGATGGTTCATAGGTTTACGCCACAGATTTTCTATCGCTATGTAAACGATGGATAGGGCGATCGCACTCTCGACAAAGGCTGTGGGCAAAGTGACAATATCGAGAGCGGCTAAGGTAAGGGTAAGAGAATGGGCAATGGTGAAGGCGGTAACGATTTTTAGGAGTTGAGATAGGCGACCTCCTGGTAAAAGTAGAGCAATTAAAAATAGGATGTGGTCGTAGCCAGTGAAGATATGTTCTACACCCAGTTTGAGAAAACTAAGAAACTGGTGTTGCCAGGGGATTGTGTCTGCTAGTTCTATTGTGTTGTTTTCGGGGGTGAATACGATATTGCGGGTACGGTTACCTTGAGTAATGGTGGCTAGAGCCTGTTCATGTTCAGGGGGAAATAAATTATATTGAATGGTGAGTTTTTGGAGGGTTGTCGGCCATTCATAGCTTAATAAAAAGGTGCTATGGTTGATTTTGTCTTCAGGCTGCTGAGCTGTTGTTGAGGCGAGGGTGAATTGTCCTGATTCATCTGTTTGATTTTTTAAAGTAATGCCATTGCCTAATTGTTGTTCTAGCTGGGTACGATGCTGTTCAATTTCTGATGATGACAGCGTTTGATTGCCGTCGTCATCAGCAAAACTGAGCAATGCTGTAGGCATTGTCAACGTGATTTGGGCATCGGTGTCGGTGATTATGATGTCGGCTACGGTGAGGTCGTCCCAGTGGGCTTGGGCGGGTGCGATCGCAACATTCCCCAGCCACACACTAGCCAACAAACCCACAATACCGACCCGTAAAAAGCGAACAAACCGTTTCATTTGGACCTCCTAATAATTTAAGGCATAAAAAAGGCATAAAAAACTATGGGGAGGGCTAATGCAATCCCCTCTTGGGCGGGGTGCCTGAAAAGCGGGGTGGGTTAACCGCAAACACTAATCAGCAACCAGCCCCCAAATCTGCTGGTCCCGTTCACCAAAGCTGGGATCTACCATCTGGGCAGCCTCAAAATATTGATTAGCCTTAGACCCATTGCCCAACTGTTGCTCAACCAACCCAGCCCGATAAAAAATCACCGCATTGCGAGTGCCCTGCCCAAGGGTTCTTTGCAACGCTCGTTGAGCATCCTGCCAACGCCCCAACTGCATGAGCACTCGGGCGTAAGTATCTAAGGTGTCTGCATCCTGACGTATTTTTACGTCAGCTTCCATCAGTGCCAAAGCTTCTGGCAGATCAGCCGCATCACCTCGGTCCAATAACAGCTGCGCTAAGGCACGACGATGCCCAAAGGTCTCTAAGTCTTCATGTTGTCTAAACTGTTCTTCGGCTTGTTGCCACAACTGTTGAGCCTTTGCCCGATCACCCTGGAGACTCGCAACTTGAGCCATGCCTTGAAGTGCAACATGGTCCCACACATGGGGATAGTCTTGGGAAGTAAACACCTGAGAGTAGAGCTTTGTCGCAGCTCGGTAATGCCCTTGGCGAGTTTTGAGCTTAGCCATATGGACTAGGGCTAAAGGGTATCGAGGCAGAATATCTAGGGCTTCTTGGTAGAGTTGTTGAGCAGTTTGATAATCTCCTCGGCCAGCGTAAAAACGCCCCATCAAAGTACGAGTCCAGGCAGAACTCCCTGATTCCTGCGGTTCTTCCGCGTTGAGGGCGGCTTCAAAGTCTTTAATCGCCAATGCATCCTCTCCTTGGGCACTATGCACCAGGCCCCGCAGCGTGAGGGAGCCTAGGGTGGGTATTTGCTGCACCAGATTGTCTGCGATGGCCCTGGCTTTAGTGAGATTGCCCTTACCTAAGTATGCTGTGATCAAGATAGACTGAGCTGGTTCAGAATAGGCTTGGGTGGCAAGCACCTGGTTCGCTATAAGAATAGCGCGGTCGAAGTCGTGCTGAGCTTCGGCGACTTTGGCTTGAACAATTTGAGCCCCTTCGTTGTTAAACGTCAGCTTTTGTAGAGATTGTTGAGCCGCTTGGTCAGCAAGAAGATACCAGTTGGCATCACCAGTGGCACGGGCCAGTTTTAAGTAAGTGCTAGCGAGGGCCGCTTGACTAAGACCGTCTTCTGGAGTTTGGCGGATGCGATTTTTATAGAAGGCAATCTCCTGTTCGAGTTGGCCAGTGATGTCGGTTTGGTCTGGAGGCGAGAAAGAGTAATCGTAGGGGCTGGTGTTGAGGAGAGGTTTGAGTTGATGGACGGTAGTGACAATCAGGAGGATGCCAATGCCCCACAGCAGCTGTCGACGACGCTGGGTGAAACGAAGATTGAGAGGTAATAACATGGGTTTATGTTGTTGCGTAGGGGCGCATGGCCATGCGCCCTTCTGAATTAGGACATGATTAATCCTCTTTGATGTCCTGCTTGCTATCTTTGCTAGCAAGAGGGACGTTGGGTGCAGGCTAATTAGGCAATGCCAAGTAAGGAAACGTATGCTCTAATGGCTGATGTCCCTGGGCCGGATTTCCAGGAGTGCCTTCATAGGAAACATTGTCGGTCGTGATTGCTCCATTAGATAGAACACTCAGCGTGATATCAATGACATCATCCTCTAACATGCGCCCGCGCACAGGGCTGCCTGCGGCATTTAGATCATTGGCATAGCCACTGGGACCACTGGTGTCGATGCGCATAACGTCGGGCAAGAAGGCTCCTAATAACGCATTAGCACGTTCTTCACTATTGCCTAGGGCCAGCAAGGTTTTCTTAGCTTCACCCACAATGGGGCCAGCAATATCGGCGGCGGGTTGTTCACCTGCTAATGCGGCGGCTTCGAAGTCAGGGCCAACACTATTTAGAGCATTTAGGAAATCGTTGGTAATCACTAACCCTTCGTTAATACCAGGGCGGGCCAGGCGTTCAACTTGGACATAGTTGCCACTGGCATCAGGGGTGGAAATCGTCGTCCAGACATCAAAAACATCGGCACTTGTGGAGCCTCTTAAGACCTTTTTCGGGATACGCACAGCGATAGTATTGACATTGTATCCAGCAGCAAAGTCAACCGCTTCATTGGCACTGCGGAAACCGACGGCAGGGCCAATGCCAGCCGCTCCGGCACGGACACGGAAGAACTGCTCTACATCAAAGAAGAAGGGATCTTCTCGTAATCCGGCAAAAACAGTCAGACGCTCGCCACCTAATTTAACATTGTTAATATTGGGTGAGGAATCGAACAAAGATGTTGTGACAGCTTTCCGAACTCTAGTTTTACCGTCTCTGATAGTCGTGACCGTAACCTCCTGTTCTTGGTTTTCATTGGGAGGACCAAACTCGAAGCGCAGCGTTAGATCCGGTTGACCAGCAACCTTGGCATCTTTATTGGCAACAGAGTCAATATGGAATTCATAGCGAGCATTGGTGCTGAAATAATATTGTTGTCGCGCTAGGGAGCGAGGATTGGTATTCATCATCAGGATGAGATCATCTTCAGATGCATTGGGGTTTTGATCTTTCTCTCTAAATGCATAAACGTCAGTAATGTTGAGGTTACGACCTTTAACATCTACTTCTCCATCATCGTGGTCCGACGCGTTAATTAATGTTGCGGCTCCCCCTAAGGTTAGGGTGGTGGCTAGAAACACTCCGCTGAGTTTTAGCCAGGTTTGGCGCTTAGACAGTTGGCCTAGAGTGTTTTGTAAAGACTTCAGCATGGTTCAATTTCTCCTTTTGGGAAATGAATAGAATGGGGTTTTCGTTAAACCACGGCCAAAGCTGGTGTTTTCTCTACTGAAAACTTACAATTCTGGACGTGGGCAAATTGCACGCATTTCAAAGCAGACCCGGTTGCTAGGGAGCATAGGCCATGACAACATATAAAAATCGTCAATATTGTCGGAGCAGAGGTTTTCTGCCCTATTTGTAAGCGATGATTTTGTGCAATCTGAAAAGGTATACGCCAGGCTTGGCGGATTGGATCTCTCGGTTTCAAAAAAAAGTTGAAATAAATGGCAAAACTGCAATCTAAGGATGAAACCGAACTGATTAGCCGCATGGTGCAAGGAGACCAGGCGGCACTCAGTCAGCTTTATGATCGCTACGCCCGAGTCATGTATTCGTTGGCCTTTAAAATACTTGGCTCTGTGGAAGAAGCGGAGGAAGTTGTCCTGGATGTCTTTGCCAAGGCTTGGCGAACGGCTGCCCGATATGATTCCAGTCGCAGCCGTGTGGATTCTTGGTTATTTTTAATGACCCGCAGTCGGTCGTTGGATCGATTACGGCAGCGGCAACGGCAGACTAAGGTCGTCGAAGCGGCTACGAAGACGGTCGAGACGAGTGCTTCTGATAGGCCGGATGAAGCCCTGATGATTGCTGAGCGCCGGACAGTCGTGATGCAGGCCTTGGGTGAGCTGCCAGACGAACAGCGCCTAGTGATTGAGTTGGCCTATTACCAGGGCTATAGTCAGTCGGAAATTGCCAAACAAACTGGTCTGGCCTTAGGCACGGTCAAAACGCGGATTCGGTTGGGATTGCGCAAACTAAAACAGGCTTTGGGAACAGGTTAAAAAATATGAGATCCAAGCCGGGATGGCTAGCGTATACCTATATAGCTATCCTCTAATCCTATAGGTTTCAAATGCCGAGTTAGTAGCCGAGTTAGTATAAGAACATGACATCTCCTGAGCGCTATCAAAATGCCGATGCAGCTGCCCTCTATGCCCTTGATGCGCTAGAGGCAGATGAGCGTAGGCAGTTTGAGCAGGCGCTATTGGATAGCGTAGAGCTGGAGCAGGCGGTGCGTGGGTGTGAAGAGGTGGCGGCTAATTTGGCCTATGGTGCCTCACCTGTACCGATGGCAGCAGATTTAAAAGATCGCTTATTTCAACGGATCGCTCAGCAGTCTATCGGGCCGAGTTCAGATTTAGTGGAGCTGCTGGATTTGCCGATTGCTGAGCTGAAGCACCAGGCGGCTGAGTTAGACTGGGCGTTGATGCCTGGTAACTCGGGGGCAGAAATTGCCATGTGGCGAGTTGATGATTGCGATCGCGAAGTTGCCTTTTTTGTACGCAAAGCCACAGGCGGGTTATTTCCTAACCATGCCCATGCTAGTGGCGAAACGGTGCTGGTGTTGGACGGAGATTTTGTTGTTGACCACCAGGTATATCGGTCAGGGGAATGTGTATCGTCTCCTGGTAATACAAGCCATCAGCCAAAAACGTTGAACGGTTGCCTATTATTCTGTGTGTCTTCCATGGACGATGACATTTTGGAATCTTAAGAATAAAGATTTTTTAAGATGATCAACCCAATTCCGTAGGGGGCGAACGGCTATGCGCCCGTCAGCCTATATGCAAGCTCTCAACCCTGCCCAGTTCGTTTTTCATTGTACGTAGTCTTAAGCTTTGAAGCGACAGCAGAGCGCTGTTAGCATTCGTGTCACCACACTAGTTCTTAATTAACCGAGCTAACATGAAGCCATGAACCCTCCTGAGTCCTACTCAAATGCCGATGCAGCCGCCCTCTATGCCCTTGATGCGCTAGAGGCAGACGAGCGTGCCCAGTTTGAGCAGGATTTGTTAGACAGTACAGAGTTAGAGCAGGCGGTTCGTGAGTTTGAAGAGACAGCGGCTACATTGGCCTATGTGGCCAAACCTGTGCCAATGGCAGCGGCTCTAAAGGAGCGCCTATGGCAACGGATCGCTACTCAGTCTGTGGGAGCGAGCTCAGAATTGCTGCAGCTGTTGGATGTGCCCATTAATCAGCTAAAACAAAAGGCAGCTGAGTTAAGCTGGTCTCTGTTACCTGGTAAGTCAGGTGTGGAAGTGGCCCCCTGGCAAACAGAAGAAACCTCCCGTGAAGCAGCCTTTTTTGCAAGAAAGATTGGCGCTGGTCTGTTTCCGAATCATTATCATGCCAGTGGAGAGACCGTACTGGTACTGGATGGAGACTTTGTAGTAGATGGTCAGGTATACCATCCAGGTGAACAAGTTTCTGCACCTGGTAAGACTAGCCATCAGCCAAAATCGCTAACAGGTTGTCTGTTATTATGCGTGTCGTCGATGGACGATGACATTTTAGATGTTTAAGGGTTCTCCATGTTTCTCAGGGCCTAAATTCTATTTGGGTAGTGCTGAGCAACGCTACACACTCTAAATTGATTTCTATGGCAAGAAAAAACGTTTCCTCTGGTTCTCCAATGGAAAAACCGATAGGGTTTTCAAGGGCAGTACGGATTGCTAACCTCATCTCAATCGCAGGAACGGCACCCATTGGGGATGACGGTTCCACAGCTTGTCTTGGGGATGTATATGGTCAAACGTATTGCTGTTTAAGTATTATCCATAAAGCAATTCAAGATGCTGGTGGCAAATTAAGTGATGTTATTCGGACAAGGGTGATGCTCACAGATATTTCCAGATGGGAGGAAGCCGCTAAGGCCCATGGAGAATTCTTTTCTGAGATTTGTCCTGCTTGTACTTTTGTAGAAGTATCACGGTTTATTAAAGAAGATTGGTTGGTGGAAATCGAAGTAGATTGCGTCGTTACGTGAAAGAGAGATGACTCAATGGATGTTCACCGCCCGCCAACGCTTTATCCCATCCCAAACTCAAGACTGGCATAGCTACATTAAGTTTTCTGGCTTCACCCACATCACTGAAGTTGTCACCCTTGACTATATTCTCTGCCCTGATCTGATCGATGATCTTATGGATGAAGACTGGTCTTACAATGTCCAAGCAGATTGTCGCATTACCTGGTTCACCAATCTCGCTTACCTCCGCCAACGCATTCGCTGGCGTATAGGGCAAGATCAGCTACTGGCTATCCTTGAGCAGCCAACCCACATCCACGCAATACCCCCCAAATTTGAATTCTGTGGTTTTGACATTGTCGATGATGCGGAGGGTAATAGCGTTTTGACCAACTGCGGGCAATTTTCAGATCAAGATGCTGGTTTTATCCCCTCAGATGTTAATCAATTTGGACTGCTGTCAAACCTGGACCATGCAAATGCTGTCGCTGCTCAGCTTCGTTTGTCATTTTCAGATGATCCCCATTGTCGCAACTGTCGCGTTTGGCAAATTGCTCGTGATCTAGAGCCTGATGACTGATGGCCTATTCTATGGAACATCAGCCAACATCCGAAGGGTGTGCCCCTACCATGGCGAAGCCGAACATCGATGGCCAAAAAACAACCCCCATGCTATCTGAATCGAATCGCACGAGGGTTCAGTTTGTCTATAACGATAGCGGTTTTTTCCCTGAACCGTTATGTCTACTCCACCTTACGGACAAGCGCTACGCTTTTAACACTAGACGTGAAATACTAGCAATTTGTCATAAGTTTCACCGTACAAAGTGCTTAGTCTGTATTAGCAACTTACTCAGCGCAGGGCAAAAATGAATCAAGAGTTGAAATTACTCCCATGGTCCGCGCCAGCGCTGGCAATTCCTTGTCTGAACAGTTCGATGAAGTGTCTAGAGATGCTGACGCAGCAGGCGATAGCGCAGTCATCAGAGGCCGAGTAAAACATCGGTTATGTATTTGGCAAAGATTTGACAGACTGCCAGAAAAAATAGTACAAATGATCTAAAATGATTTAATACATGGTTTTTCAAATTCTGATGGCCATAGCAATGTTTTGATGGTTTAGAGTTGGGATACCCTAGACCACAGCAAATCAATCTGTTTGAGGCAGTATGGCGATAATTGCGCTTAAGGCTTGGTATCTCCAGGATTATGAGCCAATTCGGGATTTAGAAAGGCGACCCCACGATCTGCGGCTGGCAAAGAATAGTCTGCTGAAGTCAGCGCTGCGGGCTGATTTTTTGGATGATATTGCCGATGTGCGCGACGCAGAGTGGTTCCAGCGTTACCTGGAAGGGGATGCGGTGGAGTTTTACATTGAAGGCAGCGGGACCTATGCGATCGCAAATATCGACCTGATCAGCCACGAAATCTACTTTGCCAAGGCCGACTCCCTCGCCAACCTTGATCCCACTATTTTCCTCTGCTACCAGGAGGAATATCCAGAATCCAGCGATTTGCTACAGGCAGCCCTTGAACCCTACGTCGAAAAGTTTAACCGTCGCTCTCGGCTACCCATCAAGCTAGTCGAATCCCACCGGCTCAGCAATGGCCCTGTACGACTAAACAGCAACCTGATGCGCCACATTCGGCGGAGCCTGCTGTTTATTGCCGATGCCACACCAATTTTTGAAGTCGATAGCGACCTGCCCTTGCTAGTGCCCAATCCAGCAGTGTGCGTAGAGCTGGGGTATGCCCTATGCAATAAGCGACCTGAGCAGTTGATTGTGGCTCAAATGGAGCGGGGAGACTTACCAGGCCAGTTTCCGTTTGATATTGCTGCTCAGCATAAGCTGGAATTTACCAGCAAATCCGCATTACAAAAGACCCTACCTAAAATGCTAGATGCCAAACTACAGCGATTTAACTTGGGGCTTGTTAAAAATTAAGCTCATGGGTTGACCATGGCTATTTTGCCTAACAGGAAATAGGATAACCTCTCCTTTTAGAATTTTGTCGCAGCGCGCAAAATTCTAAACCACTTTGCCAACTGCCCAAATAGGCTGCTAGGGATATCATTGATATTTTTCCGAGGGTTCTAGGGCGGCGGTCCGCCCTAGCCATGGGGGTGTTGGTAACTCGGCGGGACCCCACGCAGCGGGTTTTGCGAGTTACCAACCTCCCAAGATACATCGGTTGAGCATAGGGTAATCGCGATAGGGATTGCTCAGGGCTTTCCTCCCTGAAACCCTCCTGTTCGTGGGGGCCTCGACTCCCACACACACCCCGAAAGTAGGATGTCGCTCATTGCAAAGATTCAGGTTTGGTGGGAGTTACGGTGAGGTCAGGATAAACGTTACTGCATTCAAATCATGAACTTGTTTCTTAACAGCTCCTTGGTAGGTTAAATGTAGAGTCCTATCGTTGCTTGAGCAGACAGTCCTCATGGGGAAAAACGCTGCACAATCAAACAAAAGAGGCTGGGAATCAGCGAAAACCCAAACACAATAGCACTCAGTACCAAAGCTACTGTGACCATAGACCATTTTTCAGACCAGCTGTCAATAATGGCCCTCTGTGGTTCAGTGGGCGTATACAGCACTCCGACAGACTCTCCTTTCTTGTAAGTGGGGGAACCTGTCCACCCCAGTGGAGAAACATCATACAAATCTCCATTAGGTCCCTCAAATTCAACCACAGGCTGGTAAAGAGTATCACCATACTCATCTGTCTTCTCATTGACCTGTGAGACAGTCCCCGTAGTAGGTGACAGGCTATCCAGCCAACTGACACGATTATTTTGCCAAACAATAGAACCCAGTAAGGCTGCTACAGGTATAACCACCAATGACAAAAAACCAATAGCTGCCCTTTGGAGTTGTTTTTCAGGTTTACTTCCTAGAAAATCAATAGCAAGAGGGTATTTCCACGTCTTTCCCTTACTAGCTTGAATAGCCGCAATAATTGGAAATACAAAGCGCAGTCCCCATAACACCGGCAGTAAAATTGTCCCGACTAACGTAACCAATAAAACAACGCTATAAACTGTCGATGAAATCAGCCAATTAATGGCGTTACGCGCATGGGGCTCAATTTGAGGGGACTGTTTTTTAGTGGCTTGCCAAATAATAATTGGCACCAAGATATCGATAAAGGGTATAGGAACAACCCAACTCAACAGAAGGGAAAGGTGGAGGAAAATTTCTACTGAAGGAGTTGTTTTTTCCTGACTCATAACGATGGTAAGCCCATGGTATTCATTTACACTTCGACGTCTACAGCATGAAATACATTAATTTTGGATAAAACTTAATATCCATCCAAAAATGAGGCGGCGGGCAATATCTATAAAGCCATCACGGGCAGCATCGGTTAAGGTCGTATTTGGTTTGACCATTACTCCTCAGATACAAGCGTCTGAGTTGACAGCATTGAGTCGACAACCTTCTCGCGTTGAAGATCATCTAATAGAGAACGGGTCATGCATGTCGAAAAAAGCTTCGTCACATTGTAGAAAGGTTGTTGACGAATAAATTCGAGCCAACCTTTCACCACCTCATAATTTTGGAAATCATCGATTAATAGACCCTGCAAACGCTGAAGAGCATTAATAAATCCCTGGGGTGTTTCAATTTTTTGTTCAAAATCATGATAAAGCTTATAAACACATTCATGGGTTTCCAAAAGTTTCCTATCTGTTCAATGTGAGCGTTTCAGTCCCGGTTGTCGGGATTGGTGTTTGGCGAGTCACAGCTTCAAGCCCTGAATGATGCAGCAAAAAAGTTTCAGTCCCGGTTGTCGGGATTGGTGTTTGGCGAGCCTGAATCTGCATCTAGTTTATGTTCGTACACGTACAGTTTCAGTCCCGGTTGTCGGGATTAGTGTTTGGCGAGGGTACGTTGCGTTCTAGTTACCGAGTAGAACCGGCGTTTCAGTCCCGGTTGTCGGGATTAGTGTTTGGCGAGTCGATATGCAAAGACTATCCCCACAAAACTCTTAGCTGCCGTTTCAGTCCCGGTTGTCGGGATTAGTGTTTGGCGAGAAATCCCCAACCACCTCAACATGGGGGCCATATACAGTTTCAGTCCCGGTTGTCGGGATTAGTGTTTGGCGAGGAGGGCAGTTCTCCCACCCCCCGCGACTGGTCTCCAGTTTCAGTCCCGGTTGTCGGGATTGGTGTTTGGCGAGTCATGTAGTCGTTTAATTTCTGCCTTCAGCACCTTGTTTCAGTCCCGGTTGTCGGGATTGGTGTTTGGCGAGATATATGGCAGCCGAGATCGCGACGGTTCATCCTGAGTTTCAGTCCCGGTTGTCGGGATTGGTGTTTGGCGAGTTGAATGATCTCATCCAGTTCTTTGCGCTTTTGGGCGTTTCAGTCCCGGTTGTCGGGATTGGTGTTTGGCGAGTGCTTTGCATGGGTAGTACAGTTTCGATGTTGTCGTAGTTTCAGTCCCGGTTGTCGGGATTGGTGTTTGGCGAGCAGGGGTAGAGTCTCGGTGGATTAATCGAAGGACTGGTTTCAGTCCCGGTTGTCGGGATTGGTGTTTGGCGAGTTCACGCTGCAAGAGATGATCTTAATACTCAGTTCTGTTTCAGTCCCGGTTGTCGGGATTGGTGTTTGGCGAGCAGCCTGCGCGAAAGAGGGGATTAGTGATAGCACTGTTTCAGTCCCGGTTGTCGGGATTGGTGTTTGGCGAGTATTGGAGCACAGCTTCAGGGAGTAGATCTCACCGGGTTTCAGTCCCGGTTGTCGGGATTGGTGTTTGGCGAGCTGGCCATGCTCCTACAACCGTGGTGAGGAATATTCTGCAGTTTCAGTCCCGGTTGTCGGGATTGGTGTTTGGCGAGTCACCACCAGCAATTTCAAAAACAGAGCCAATCAGAGGTTTCAGTCCCGGTTGTCGGGATTGGTGTTTGGCGAGCCCGACAGGATCAACCATTGACCCTGCTGAACGTGGGTTTCAGTCCCGGTTGTCGGGATTGGTGTTTGGCGAGTTGTACTGTTTCACTCTGAAGCCTCATTAGAATGAAGTTTCAGTCCCGGTTGTCGGGATTGGTGTTTGGCGAGCCAAGCAGAGCGCACGAGCTGTAAAGCTTGCGCTCGGGGTGTTTCAGTCCCGGTTATCGGGATTGGTGTTTGGCGAGGAATGGGAAGGTGGGAGTGGGGGCGCGCTAACAAGTTTCAGTCCCGGTTGTCGGGATTGGTGTTTGGCGAGGATAAGCAACAAACCCTAGAGGATTACATTCGTAGGTTTCAGTCCCGGTTGTCGGGATTGGTGTTTGGCGAGAGTCGGGGGCACTGCTGGAAGTGGCAGACATGGGAGTTTCAGTCCCGGTTGTCGGGATTGGTGTTTGGCGAGATCTTCTGTCTGGCCTAAATAATCCTCATCGCCTTGTTTCAGTCCCGGTTGTCGGGATTGGTGTTTGGCGAGGGTGCAATCTTTGGTGAAGGCTCAACGCTCGACACGTTTCAGTCCCGGTTGTCGGGATTGGTGTTTGGCGAGTGCTGGCTGAGAATCCATCCTTATGGTTGGCTCTGGTTTCAGTCCCGGTTGTCGGGATTGGTGTTTGGCGAGGTGAGGTTGGCACGTTCCACTATGATGTGGACTCCAGTTTCAGTCCCGGTTGTCGGGATTGGTGTTTGGCGAGGAGAAAAGCCTTTCCTGCCGAGCTGTCTGGCTTGTAGTTTCAGTCCCGGTTGTCGGGATTGGTGTTTGGCGAGTCTGAGCCTCGAAAAACTATGATGAAGAGATCTGGCTCGTTTCAGTCCCGGTTGTCGGGATTGGTGTTTGGCGAGGAGGTTGCGATCGCATGCCTCGAAGAAAAGGAACTGTTTCAGTCCCGGTTGTCGGGATTGGTGTTTGGCGAGGAAGATGGACCAATTGGAGGGCTGCCCCTTGATGCGGTTTCAGTCCCGGTTGTCGGGATTGGTGTTTGGCGAGTCTCCACATGAATATCAACAGCTTTATAAAGCCTGGTTTCAGTCCCGGTTGTCGGGATTGGTGTTTGGCGAGCCCGTAGGCCCAAACGCTTATCAGATAAGGTTTCTACCGGCAATTTTGGCAAAGGTCAAAACCAAGCAGTAGATTTATCTGAGTGCGATCGCAACCCATCCATCTAAGAAACCTAAAACTATTCAATTATCAAGGTTCTAGCCATTTGGCAAACCCCAAGGGATTTTGCCCTCACTTCAGTTTGCCAAAAAATCATTAAATCAGGTATGGCCATTTAGAAAAACTTAGTATCCTTGAGCTTATCAAGCAACCTCCTTTAAAGTTTCAGGTATTTGTCAGGATCATAGTTAGCAAGCTTCACCGCATCATTTCTAGTTAGCAAGCCTGACCACATCTTTTTTAGAAAGTTGGTAGCCTATAGGCGTACCTCTTTGTATTAGCCTGCCGTCATGTTTTTCCCATTTTGTAAACCCCATGCATCTGAAAACTGCACCAATAGTGATTACGCCAATTTCTATGCCAATTGCCAAAAGATGAAGCTCCATTGGCTAAAGACCAGCCGTAACCGGCTACAGGTGCAGCTAGCGGCTATCAATGCAGCCATTGGCGAGCTTGAAAGCCAAATCCCAGCGGATAGCGAACCCTCCACCGAGTCAGCGGCTTAGGTCTCAATTCCCCGTAGGTTGGGTTATCCAAACTCCTGAACCCTTGCACCCATCAAAACCTTTCATTAACCCAACCTACATCTCACATGCTGCACATCATCCCAAAATCTCCATATTTCCTCAATTACGCTGTAGGTGGATGTTGTTCCAGCACATGCTTCAAATAATGCCCGGTGTAGGAATTTTCCGCCTGAGCGACTTCTTCGGGTGTACCCTCAGCGATAATTTGACCACCGCGATCGCCCCCTTCAGGACCTAGATCAATCACCCAGTCGCAGCAGCGGATTACATCCAGGTTGTGCTCAATCATCACCACAGAATTACCTTTGTCCACCAGACGCTGCACCACATCCAGCAGCTTGTGGACATCGTAGAAAGATAAGCCCGTAGTCGGCTCATCAATCAAATACATGGTTTTACCTGTAGAGCGACGGGCCAATTCAGAGGCCAGCTTCATCCGCTGGGCCTCACCACCGGAAAGGGTGGGAGCCGTCTGCCCCAGGCGAATATAGCCCAGACCCACATCTACCATGGTCTGTAACTTATTGGCCGCCTTGTGGATATTCTCAAAGAATTTCAGGGCCTCTTCAGCCGTCATATTCAGCACATCGGAAATCGTTTTGCCCTTGTATTTCACCTGCAAAGTTTCGCGGTTGTAGCGTGCACCTTTGCACACCTCACACTGAACGTATACATCGGGCAGAAAATTCATTGCAATCACATTCACGCCCTGGCCACCGCAGGCTTCACAGCGCCCACCCTTTACGTTAAAAGAGAATTGCCCGCGCTTATAGCCCCTCGCTTTAGCCTCAATAGTCTCAGCAAACAAATCGCGAATAACATCGAACACCCCTGTGTAGGTGGCCGGGTTCGAGCGCGGTGTACGACCAATGGGTGATTGATCAATGACAATGGCCTTATCTAAGGCTTTAAGCCCCTTAATCGGCTCCATCTGATTAGGTTCAGGGACTTTGCTACCAAAATGATGTTGCAGAGCCGGGTAAAGCAACTCATTAATCAAGGTGGATTTACCAGAACCAGAAACACCTGTGATGCAGACAAACTTACCTAGGGGAATATCAACATCGATATTCTCCAGATTGTTGCGATGGGCATTGCGAATTTGTAGCTTGCGGTTATTACCTGGTCTACGTTCAGCGGGTGTACCAATACTCTCTCGCCCTGACAGATAAGCGCCTGTCAGAGACTCTTTATTTTTTAATAGCGCCTTCAAATCGCCATTGACAACGATATCACCACCATGAACACCCGCCTTAGGCCCAATATCTACAATGTGGTCGGCGGCACGAATGGTATCTTCGTCGTGTTCAACCACAATTAAGGTATTACCCAAATTACGAAGACGATCAAGGGTTTTTAATAACCGTGCGTTATCACGTTGATGTAAACCGATACTGGGCTCGTCAAGAACGTATAGCACCCCCGTCAAACCCGCACCGATTTGAGTTGCGAGGCGTATCCGCTGGGCCTCACCACCTGACAACGTCATAGCAGTACGGTCCAGGGTGAGATAGTCCAACCCCACATCCAACAAAAATGTAAGGCGAGCTTTAATTTCTTTAAGGACCAACTCACCAATAGCAAGCTGCTTCTTGCTGAGAAGGGAGTCTTCTCCGTGCTCACCCATAACATCTTCGATGTTGTACAGGCAATCACGAATGGAAACACTGGTAAAGTCAAGAATGTTGTATGGTCCCATTCTGACGGCAAGAGATTCTGGCCGCAGCCTGGCTCCATTACAGGTTTCACACACTTGATCGATCAAATACTTTTCGAGCTTTTGTTTGTAGAGATCGGACGTGCTCTCACGGTACTGTCGGTCAAGAATGGGAAGCACTCCATCATATTTGCGTTCGTAGCCCTTTTTGTCGCGGTAGCGGGAGTCGGTTTCGATATAAATTTTGTCAGGGGAACCGTGGAGAATTATGTCGCGCTGTTCGTCGGTAAGGCTAGACCAGGTGGATTGAATCTCAAACCCGTAGGCTTGACCAACGCTGTAAAGAAGAGAGAAATAATAGGTGTTATCTTTATCGGACCAGGGTGCGATCGCAGCATACACCGGCAAATTCGGATCAGGCACCACCAAATCTGCCGCGAACCGCCGATGACTGCCTAACCCATGGCAATCGGGGCAAGCGCCATAGGGTGAATTAAACGAAAACAGACGGGGTGAAAGTTCATCCATTACCGCCCCATGTTCTGGACAAGCAAAATTCTCGGAAAAGACTAGCTCTGACGGCAGTTCAGCACCGTATTCTCCCTCTTCCTCTGCCGCTACAGGCATGTCAGCCTTCTTGCCCTTACCCCCACTTTTAGCCTTGAGCGGCACCACATTGTCCTTGTTACGATCAGCGAGAATATCAATAACCGCAATGCCCTCAGCCCGTTTTAGACAGGTAGCCAAGGAATCCGCCAGACGCTCCTGGATATCGTCTTTCTTCACCAGGCGGTCCACCACCACCTCAATATCGTGGATTTTATTCTTTGACAGCTCAATGTTGTCGCTGAGGTCACGGATTTCGCCATCCACCCGCACCCGCACAAAGCCTTCCGCCGCTAATCCCGACAGCAGTTTGGCATGGGTCCCTTTCTTACCACGTACCACCGGGGCCAAAATTTGAAAGCGCGTGCGGTCTGGCAAGGCCATCACCTGATCCAGCATTTGGTCAATGGTCTGGGGGGCAATGGAGCGATCGCAATGGGGACAATGGGGTTGACCTGCCCGACCATAAAGCAATCGCAGATAGTCGTAAATTTCAGTTACCGTCCCTACGGTGGAGCGAGGGTTATGGGAGGTGGACTTTTGATCAATGGAAATCGCCGGACTCAGCCCTTCAATGGAATCCACATCGGGCTTGTCCACCTGCCCTAGAAACTGCCGGGCATAGGCACTGAGGGATTCAACGTAACGGCGCTGGCCCTCGGCAAAAATCGTATCGAAGGCAAGGGATGACTTACCAGAACCAGACACCCCCGTAAAGACGATCATCTGGTTGCGGGGCAGGTCCAGATCGATATTCTTTAGGTTGTGCTGACGGGCACCGCGAATGCGGATCAGGTCATCCGATAGGTTCGTCAGTTTAGTTTTTGCTGCTCTGCCATTAGTCGTCACCTTGCCATTAGCGGCTTTGCCGTTGCCGCTCGACTTGCGTGTCTTGGCCGTTTTCGAGGTCTTTGACTGGGGCATGGGGCGGATAGGGTTACAGCTCAGGCAGGTAAATCATAACTAGACTGATAAATCAGTACTAGTACTAGCAAAACATTTCTTTATGGTAAGTCATAGAGTTTAACCATGTGGTGTTAAGTGTGGCAAAAGGGATCGAGGCGTTGCATGCAATGTCTGTCTGTCTGTGAGGATGGCAAAGTAGGGGCGTTGCCTTGTGCACGCCCTGGGCAAAAGAGGCGTTGCCTTGTGCACGCCCTGGGCAAAAGAGGCGTTGCCTTGTGCACGCCCTGGGCAAAAGAGGCGTTGCCTTGTGCACGCCCTGGGCAAAAGAGGCGTTGCTTTGTGCACGCCCTGGACAAAAGGATTTTGCGAACTGACTAGTCAACGCTGACGCAATCGAACTAATCAAAAAGGGAGGCAACCCCGCAGCTAAAGTCTGGCAATAAAGGACTGGTTAATGTGTCTTTAGCATAGAGAGTAAGGACTTTAACCAAAATGCCGTCTTCGCGACGAAAAACCTCAGCCATTTGCTGTTCGCGATCAAAGATCCAATATTCTTGGACACCTTCCACAGAATAAAGTTTAAGTTTAGATTTTCTATCACGATCTTTATCCTTCTGCGACTGAGACAGGACCTCAATCACCAGTTCAGGTGCCCCTGTCAGATGACCTGCATCGTCCATCAATGTTTCAATTCGCTCATTGCTGACCCAAATGAGATCGGGAATGACTGCATTGGTAGGGGAAAAAATCACTCCTGGAGTAAAGATAGGTTTTCCCAATGACAATTTCTTAGACCAGGCCAAAAGTTCTGCATAAATGGCACCGGCAACATCCTGATGTTTCCAATGGGGTGCTCTAGTCACATGCAGGTCTCCATCAATGATTTCAAAGCGATCGCTACTGTCAGGCAGGCTCTCTAAGTCATCTACCGTCCAGCGAACTTTCTTGGCTGCTGTCATCGACCTGTCTCCGCAGAATGAAGTATTTCAATGATAAACGCTAGGCCAGCAGGGGCATTGCATGTAACGCCCCCACAATCATCCCACCTCTTGTTGCCACTTAACCTCAGGCGGGGTTGTCTCCACCAGTACTTTTCCACGAGAAATCACATGACTGACGACGGGTCGACAGCGGATGGCTTCATATTTGCTGGTGCAGTCCAACACAATCAGGTTAGCGGGTTTGCCAACATCTATACCGTAGGAGTCTTGCAGGTTTAGGGTGTTGGCTCCGCAGATGGTTGCCATGTCGTAGCAGGCATCCAGTTCTTTAAGACCCGTCATTTGGCAAACGTGAACAGCCATGGAGACAACATCGAGCATATGGCCCATGCCGAGACCGTACCAGGGATCCTGGATGCAGTCATTGCCGAGACTGACGTTCAAACCAGCTTGCCACAGTTCTTTAACACGGGTGAGGCCACGGCGTTTGGGGTAGGTATCGGTGCGGCCTTGAAGGGTGATATTGATCAGGGGATTGGCGATGAAGTTAATCTTGGACCGTTTTAGGAAGCCCATGAGTTTGAAGGCATAGGCATCGTTGTAGGAGCCAAATGCGGTGGTGTGACTGGCGGTGACTTTTTCGTTTAAACCAGTGCGCAAGGCACAGGCGGAGACGACTTCGAGAAAGCGAGATTGGTCGTCGTCGATTTCGTCGCAGTGGATATCGATCAGACGATCATATTTTTGGGCCAGGTCGAAGATGCGGTGGACGGAGCGGACACCATCTTCGCGGGTGAGTTCGTAATGGGGAATGCCGCCGACGGCATCGGCTCCTTGTTTGATCGCTTCTTCCATCAGGTCGTCGTTTTTGGGGCCGCCATAAATGCCGTCTTGGGGAAAGGCGACAACTTGGACGGTCATCCAGTCTTTGACGGTGTCACGCACTTCGAGCAAGCCTTGCAACGCAGTTAGACTGGCTTCACTGACATCAGCATGGGTACGGACAAAAAGGGTACCCTGGCTGGCCATTAGTTTGAGAGCGGCGGTGGCACGGTGTTTGATGTCATCCAGGGTGAGGGATTGTTTGCGTTCTCTCCAAATCTCGATGCCTTCAAACAAGGTGCCGCTTTGGTTATGGCGGGGTTGCCCGGCAGTCAGGGCCGAGTCTAGATGGATGTGGGACTCGACAAACGGTGGACTGACGAATTTGCCTGCGACGTCGATTTCAGTGGGGGCGGTGAGCGGTAGGTTGGGTTCAATGGCAATGATGGTTGAGCTTGCGATCGCAATGTCAGCCGGACCATCAACCAAAGCGCAATTTCTAAGAATCAGTGTAGGTGTCATGGATCGAACAGAAAAAAGCTACAGGGGGATATTGCAGACATAACCTGAGAATGTCCCTTTTTTCCGTACTTAAACGAACAGTAAACAGTGAAGATTAGACAGCCTATCTTCTGCCAACTGCAAGTAACCATCCTGCCCATGGGCATGGGCCAGATCTAACAAAAGGCATTTCTCTTGGAGAAAAGCAGCCTTTCAATCCTGTACTACGGGTACGTCATATAAATTAACGAAAACCTGTTATTGTGCGAGTGATCAATCAAAAAAACAGATATTTATCTATGCTCCGACATTCACAAAGTTGTTGATGTGTAAAACAAAAATAAATATTAGGTCGAGATTTGAGTTCTGGAAACTTAAATCCAAACATTGCCGTCTTCGCGTATAAATCCTGGTGAATTCTTAGGAAATAGAACCAATGGCAACAATCCATCCCCAGAGGTGCAATGGATCCTAATTTTTGGAGAGGAATTAGTGGATAAACTCGTATCACTCTGGGGCAAGGGGGCGACCTGGGAACAAGACAAAGCCTACCATCCCCACGAGGCCCACTCCCTGAGCTTAGATTGTTCTAAAGCACGACTGAAGCTGGATTGGGCTCGTCAGATTTCCCTAGATCAAGGCTTGGAACAAATCATCACCTGGAGCCAAGCCTATGGCTCTGGAACCGATATGCGGCCAGTCACTGAAGCGGCCATTGCTCAGTGGATGTAAGCCCTCAAACCTTTCCCCTGTAGACCCCTTTAAAATTAAAACATGAGTCAGCAAACGGCTACGAAAGAAACGATCAAAGCGTCTTCTCAAAATACGCCCCAGTGTCTCTTTTGCGGAACGTCTTTAAACCACACCTTGGTAGATTTGGGCATGTCGCCCCTATGTGAAAGCATCCTAAGTGCGGATCAAGTCAACCAGATGGAGCCGTTCTATCCTCTCCATGTACGGGTATGTAGCAACTGTTTCCTGGTACAGCTAGAAGCATACGTCAGCCCAGAACATATTTTCACTGAGTATGCCTATTTCTCGTCCTACAGTGATACTTGGCTGGCTCAGTGCAAAGCATATACAGATCAGGTTGTTGAACGGTTTCACCTCAATGAAGAAAGTCACGTTGTGGAACTAGCCAGTAACGACGGATATCTCCTACAGTATTTCGTAGAAAAGAAGATTCCGGTGCTAGGCATTGAACCGGCAACCAACATCGCCAAGGTTGCCATTGATAAAGGCATTCCCACCCTGAATGAATTCTTTGGAGAAGACTGTGCTAAGAAACTAGTGCAGCAGGGTAAATCCGCCGATCTGATTGCTGCCAATAATGTCATTGCCCATGTGCCCAATCTCAACGATTTTATTGCAGGCATCAAAATTTTAATGAAGCCCCAAGGCGTTTTCACTGGGGAGATTCAACATTTGATGCGCCTCATGGAGTTGAATCAATTTGATACCATTTATCACGAGCATTTTTTCTATCACACCCTGAGTACCCTAGAGACCATCTTTGCAGCCCATGGCATGACCATCTTTGATGTGGAAGAACTACCCACCCATGGTGGCTCGTTACGTGTTTATGCGCGACACACAGACGATATCTCTAAGCCTGTGGGCGAGCGCGTCATTGACTTAAGACAACGTGAAGCCGCCGCCGGGTTTACAAGTCTAGAGCGCTACACTCATTTTGATGAACAAGTGCGCGAAACCAAACGTAAGCTTCTAGACTTTTTGATTAAAACAAAACGAGATGGGAAAACAATTGTTGGCTATGGGGCACCGGGCAAAGGGAACACTCTCCTAAACTATTGTGGCATTCGCACAGACTTTCTTGACTATACGGTGGATAGAAACCCTTATAAGCATGGAAAATTCCTGCCGGGCACCCATATTCCTGTTTATCATCCCGATAAAATCAAAGAAACAAAACCCGATTATGTGTTGATTTTGCCTTGGAATGTAAAAGACGAGATTATGCAGCAAATGAGTGTGATCCGCGAATGGGGTGGAAAATTTGTGGTACCCATCCCTGAAGTAAACGTCTATTCCTAGGGAATAGTAAACGTCTATTCCTAGCTAGGGATACCTGTGACGCCTGCCGGTCTACAGGATGCATACACCATAAAACCATAGGGGCTAAACGATGTGTGTAGCTGCCTTACCCCAGTTTTGTAAGGCAGGGTTTACATACCAAACGCGAACCAAGCGCTGAGACAGATAAATCTGTCAGTGCCTCTTATGGTTTAACCTTAGACATTTTTTGAATACAGTTTGCGATCGCTACTCCTTAAAGCATTCCAGGAGCATGAACATGAATATGGAGCTTGATGCAAAATCAATCGATGATATACATCGCCTAGGGTTAGACATGTATAGCCTGATCAGCGATCTATATCCAATTTGCCGTAGCATCACAGGCAATGGCGTACGCAAGTCACTCAACATTATCCAGCAACATATTCCCCTAGAAATTCATGAAGTGCCGACAGGTACACCCGTTTTTGATTGGACGGTTCCTAAAGAATGGAATATCAAGGATGCTTACATCAAAGATAAAACGGGCAAGAAAATCGTTGATTTTCAATCATCAAACTTACACGTACTAAACTACAGCATTGCAATTCATCAAACGATGTCTCTTTCCCAGTTAAAAGAGCATCTTTTCTCAATGCCTGATCGACCCGATTGGATTCCTTATCGCACCTCTTACTATCAAGAGACATGGGGGTTTTGCCTATCGGATCGGGTACTGCAATCTCTACCAGAGAGTGACTATGAAGTCTATATTGATTCTTCTTTAGAATCAGGTTCTCTCACCTATGGCGAGCTATTATTACCAGGACAAACATCTGACGAAGTCTTATTGTGCTGCCATAGTTGCCACCCATCCCTATGCAACGATAATCTATCGGGCATCGCACTCGTCACGTTTCTAGCGAAACATCTTAGCCAACAACAATCCTTACGCTATTCCTACCGTTTCCTGTTTATTCCAGGTACCATCGGCTCGATTACTTGGTTGAGCCGCAATGAGGATCGAGTTTCATTCATTAAGCATGGTTTAACTGTTTCTAATGTTGGCGACTCAGGTCCTTTAGCCTATAAGAAAAGCCGTCGTGGCAATGCAGACATTGATAGGGCCGTCACCCATATCCTACAAAATTTGTCCCAAGACCATAAAGTTTCTGATTTTTCACCCTATGGATATGATGAACGACAATTTTGCTCACCTGGCTTCAACTTGCCTATTGGTAGCCTCACGAGAAGTCAATTTGGCACCTACCCTGAATATCACACCTCGGCTGACAATTTAGACTTTGTGCAAACGTCTGCTTTAGTCAATTCCTTCGAAACCTATGTGAATGTGCTCGATGTTTTAGAAAACAACTACGCCTACTTGAATACGAATCCTAAATGTGAACCCCAGTTAGGCAAGCGAGGTCTTTACAGCACCATGGGAGGTAAACAAACAACCCCTGACGAGCGCATGGCCATGTTGTGGACGTTAAATCTCTCCGATGGAGAACACACATTGCTTGATATCGCTGAGCGATCTCAGTTGAGTTTTTCGACCATCAAGAATGCTGCATTTACCCTGGCCAACCATAACTTGCTAACCATAGCTTGCTAACCATGGCTTGCTAACCAGTTATTCCAGTTCAGCATGTAAAAAAACATAAGGAGAATCCAAATGAAAGTTGTTCTATTTTGTGGTGGCTTAGGCACCCGACTCAGAGAATATTCTGAAACTATCCCCAAGCCAATGGTTGAAATTGGCTATCGCCCAATTATTTGGCACCTGATGCGATATTACGCTCACTTTGGCCATAAAGAATTTATTTTATGCCTTGGCTATAAAGGAGACTACATTAAGAATTACTTTCTTAACTACGACGAGTGTTTATCCAACAACTTTACCTTATCTAAGGGTGGCAAGGATATTCAACTCCATACCACTGACATAGAAGACTGGAAAATCACCTTTGTTGATACTGGGCTCAATTTAAACATTGGCGAGCGTTTAGCTGCGGTCAAGCCTTATTTAGAAGGAGAAGACACCTTTCTAGCCAATTATTCAGATGGTCTCAGCGATCTTGATCTAAATTTATACCTTGAGTATTTTCAACAACAAAATAAGATTGCCAGCTTTTTAGCCGTGCAACCTTCACAATCATTCCACGTTGTTTCTTTAACCAATGAAGATGGCATCGTGGAAAATATTCGATCGGTGGGTCATTCAGATTTATGGATCAATGGAGGATTCTTTGTACTGAGAAAAGAAATCTTCGACTATATTTCCCCCGGTGAAGAGTTAGTGCTTGAACCATTCCAGCGATTGATTCGAAAACAACAACTGATTGCCTACAGAAATCCTGGTTTTTGGGCCTGTATGGACACTTTAAAAGAAAAGATACTATTTGACGATATGTATGCCAAAGGGAACACTCCATGGGCTGTATGGGAGTCTCACTCAGAAATATTCAGCAATAGCCCAAAGCCTGACCTAAAAATCGCTTAAGTCTTCAAAAATCGTACAATTTTATGATGAAACTCATCGGTAATCATCAGGATAACCATACATTCCGTCGCATTCTTTGCCTGGGTGCCCACAGTGATGACATTGAAATCGGCTGTGGTGGCACCCTCTTGAAATTGATTGACCATTGTCCAGAGATTGAAGTTGATTGGGTGGTTTTCTCGGCAACTGGACATCGAAAAGAGGAGGCCCTAGCCAGTGCAAATAGCTTCCTAAAACCGGTCAACAAGAAAAATATTGTCATTAAAGAATTCAGAGAACGATTTTTTCCATACATTGGCATAGAAATCAAAGAGTTTTTTGATCAGTTAAGCAAGAATTGTTCTCCTGATCTAGTTCTGACCCACTATCGTAATGATTTACATCAAGATCATCGGTTAATCTCTGAACTGACTTGGAATGCCTTTCGCAACCATATGATTTTAGAATATGAGATTCCTAAATATGATGGAGATTTAGGAAATCCCAACTTCTTTGTACATCTTGATGCATTCACTTATCGGCGAAAAATAGATTACCTGATGCAGCATTTTCAAACTCAGTTCAACAAGCAATGGTTTGACGAAGAAACGTTTTCATCAATCCTGAGACTGCGGGGAATTGAGTCAAATGCACCCGATAAATATGCAGAAGCCTTTTATTGTCGCAAGGCTATCTTGATGTAAGCGTCTCGATCGGGTCTCTATGTGCCAACGTCACAGATCCCAAATACTGTCTACCGTATACGGTCCCCCTGGGACTTGCCAAAATGCACCATCCACATAACGACGATTCAAATCCAGCCCCTTAATGGTTTGCATATCCTCTTGTGTCAGCACAACATCAGCCGATGCCAAATTTTGGCGGATACGTTCTGGATTGAAGGACTTGGGAATGACAGCAGTGCCCCGCTGCATAGCCCAGCTCAGGAGAACCTGGGCAGAGGTGACGCCATGGCGCTTAGCAATGGCAGCAATGGTGGGCTCTTTCAGTAAAACTGGCTCATCTTTTGACTTGAGGTTATCAGGGCGCGTCGAGGAACCGAGGGGGGCGTAAGCGGTCAGGTGAATATTGTTGGCCTGACAAAACTCTAACATTGATGGTTGCTGTAAATAGGGATGCAACTCAATCTGGTTTATTTCTGGCTGACGTCGGGCATTATCCAACAGATTTTGTAACTTTGCACTACTAAAGTTTGATACTCCAATATGCTGGCACAGCCCTTTATCCACAAGAGATTCCATTGCTCGCCAGGTGGTCAAAATAGGGAGTGTGTCCAGGGAGATCAGGTGCTCTGCCGTTAGGGGGTCTGAGCTTCCTTTTTTCATGGCCACAGGCCAATGGATAAGATACAGATCTAGATAGTCTAACTGCAAATTGGAGAGAGTCGCTGCCAAGGCGGGTTGTACATCTTCTGGGGCATGGGAATCATTCCACAGTTTGGAGGTGATCCACATTTCTCCTCGGGTGACAACACCTGCTTTAAAGGAATCCGCAAGGGCGCGACCAACAGGGGCTTCGTTGCCATAGATGTGGGCGCAGTCAATGTGGCGATAGCCCGCTGCGATCGCATCCTTAACGGCGCTATACACATCGCCAGGGGCCAATGACCATGGGCCTAACCCCAACAGACGATAACCTGTTGCGATCGCACGCTTAACGGTATGCTGCACACTCCTGGGGGTAGATGTCCATGTGCCTAAGCCCAACATGGGCATTTGATCACCGTTGCTAAACTTGATTGTACTTGCCATCATCCATCGACCTCTAAACGGGAATAGGCGACACTATCACCGCACTCATCCAAACCTCAACAAGAAAATTTTCCTAACGTTAGCTATAAGTAATTGAGTTGCTGACAGCAGCATTAACACGCTATAGGCATATCAATAGAATCAACACTGCGCGCCAGCTGTTGCAACTGTTTCTCCCTCTCAATAACAGCCTGGCTCGGCTGCAAATCAAATGCCGCTAAAACCTCTCGCCAGCGATAGACCCAATCATGCTTGAGTAAAGCATTCACAACATTACGACGCCTAATCCTTTCAAGCCTATCAGGTTGGGCATTGAGCGCTTCAATCACCGCCAGAATATCTTGTTCATAAAGATCTACGTGAACAATGGCATCTTCCCAATCAAAATAACGGGGAAATACATCACCCTTGGGAGGTATGCCCAGCAACACGGTACCCGCAGCGACCGCTTCAAAATAACGACTTCCCATCTCTTGATAACCTCCTGTTTCTTCCAGGGCATCAAACCTGGCATTGACGGCAATATTATATTGACTTCTCTGTAAGAGATTTACTAACTTAGCGCGATGCTCTTGAGGATTGCCAACTTCTAAGTCACGATTGTTGACAGTATCATAATAATAGAAAAAGTTATCGTCTTGCTGAGAACGTTGAAACAATGCTTGATGGGTTTCTGGATGACGACGCCCCACACAACAAACATCTATCATCCTCTGGGGTGGATTGGGATAGGGACAAAACTTAAGGGCATCAATGGCTGGTGCCAGATAATTGCTAGGCAGACCTGTGACGTTTGAGTAAATCTCAACACAGTGGGCGGTCCCTGCAAAAATATGATCAAAATTCTTGAATGGTTCTTGGGCTAAACGCCAGTCATCAAAATTTGGCTTCCATGTTTCCATGATGTAGCAAGCCTTATGGCGACATTTATCACGCCAGTTTTTAATGGTTTCTAGTAAATGGAGTTGCCAAGGATTATCGCAAACGACAAATAGCAAGTCGTATTCGTTTTCTAGTAATACCTTAGTTGGAAATGGCGCAAGAGAACTGGCAATCTTGTCAGAATGCGTCGCGTATTTAGAGAAGCGGTATATTTTTCTAGCCAGGTCGAATTCCTGGGTAGGAGCGTAGAGTTCTGCTCCTTCTAAATCGCAGATAAAGTCCTCAAATTCATACAGCACACAGTTAGCGACTTGAAAGCGAAGGCCTCGTACGGAGGCGACTAAAATACGGGGCTGGTTCTCTCTTTGTTTAACTGAGCTATTGATCAACATAGCTTTTAAATATACTCAACATTAAATATGACGATGATTTAGCAGGGTATCAATTTAGAGTGGAATGTTTTCCCAAGGCTAGAAGACAGACGGTAGACATTAGAATAGAGGGCTTCACTAACGTCTCCTGCTACTTCTTAAGTCTCCATCTACCTAAGCTTTATCGACTTCAGTTGATATCCTTCAAAAGATTGCACGCAGTGCATGGTTAAACCACCGATAACTCCTGGGTAATAAACGTTGCTGCTTGCATAAAGGTTCCTTATTTTAAGGGTAATTAACCTGCCGATGCATTGATTCATAAGAACTGTATAAATCAACAATCGGATCTCAGGAGCTTCTTGGTAAACTTCTTCTAAGGTTCTTCCAGTCTTAAATTTCAATACTGAATTTTTATAGGTTTTGAAGGCGGGAATATGCCTGATGTTTTTTCATTTAGAGCAGTTTGTAGTACCGTTGAAGTTACACCCAGCCAGATCTCAAGTCCTACGACTCCGCCCGACTTGACGTCGCTCAGGGATCGCTAGCAAACACCTTTTAAATATCGGCTATCATGGCCTTAGACCTCTGCTATTGAGATTAATGGCCAAGACAGCTCTAGAATTGAGCCCTGACGAGTGAAAGCAGTTTTCACTGCCTCAGCGGTCTATCACGCCAGAAATCAAAGCACGATGGGAGCAGGCTTGGGAATTGATTCCTAAATTGGCAAAGTTGCTACGAGCAGAATATGGGGCTGAGAAGATTCAAGTTTTTGGTTCGGCTATTAAGCCAGAGTATTTTTCGATGACCTCAGATATTGATCTAGCCGTATGGGGAATGCCTGCTAGTCAGTATTTCTTGGCGGCCACCGCTGATGATGAGTTTGATGAAACGTTTAAGGTTGATATTGTTGATGTTAGATTCTGTCGTCCTGGTTTGATCAAGTTCATCGAAGAAGAAGGCATCGCTGTATGACCGGAAGTTATCTTCGTTTAGCGGACAGAATTCATAGGGAGCTTGGCAGTATTGAAACGGCTTTGCAACGGGCTTATCGGGGTTGGGATGATTTTCAAAGCTCTAGCTATGATTTGCTGATTGATAGCATTTCGCTGAATCTACAGGCAGCCTATAATGGAGTGGAAGTTATATAGCTTTATTCCACGCCGGGTTCAAAACCCGACGCTAATTGAGGGCTGTCTGCTAAAGCGACAAAAGCACTCATGCCTATTTGAGATCCCTTGCAAGTTACTAACCCCTTTCAGTGGGTTTTGATCCTTTTAGCCCCGGGTTTTGAACCCTGGGCGGGTTAACGCTGCCTCGCCAGGTTCAAGAACAGCAACTATTAGACGTAAATCTTGTAATTCACCGACAAAAGAGGCTGAGCCTTTTCACAACCAATAAAACCACTCTGCATCAAACGGCTCTCGTAAGCTGACGTTTCTAGCAGCTGCATCGGTGCTTCAGCCACTGTGTCAGAATTAGCGAAACTAGCTCGATAACATAAAAATTCAACGCACTGTAAAATTTCCCGCAGCCAGGCACCGGATAAAGTCTGAATCAGTTGAATTAGATCGTTGCGATCTTGTTCAAAGCTATCCATACGAAACAGAAATAAATCCGCCACTTATACTTTAACCTAGACCCAAGAAACCGCCTCTGAAAAATGCCCTACATCGATCGATACTAATTTCTGAATTCTAATTGCAGTAGGGTCATGCAGACTCCCATCACCTCATTGCACACTATGAAACAACCTGAAATCACTAAAGAACATCTATTTGACTATGACACTAACAGATTCCACTTCGCCCAACTCATTTATGACATTTTGCTGGGCGATTATGAGGGTCCCGCTCTGCCATTAGAGCAGCTGCATACCATGGGCAAGCCTTCCCATGTCTTGACATTCTCCAATGATCAGAATCTTTATTTTCATCACAAATACTACAATAGCCCCAAGCTTCCCAGGGTGTTAAAGGTCTACCGAGACTTTATCAAGACGGTCATTGCACCACAGTTTGTAGATAGTCACCTGGTCGTCCAGGCAAAACCTACATTTCGCATCCACCTACCGAACAATACCGCCATTCCCGCTGATATTGGTGGTGATTCCACCCGACCTGGATTACACTGCGATGCAGACTATAACCACCCCGACGTCGAAATCAACTTTTGGGTACCGTTTACCCAGTGCTACCCCAGCAACACCTTGTATTTAGAGTCCCAGCCTGGCAAGAAAGATTTCCGGCCCATGGTCCTTAGCAATGGGCAAGTTTTACGGTTCTGGGGTGCCCGTTGCTTGCACCACAATCAAATGAACGAGCAGGGTCCCACCCGTGTATCCTTTGACTTTCGCGTCATGAACAAAAGTGATTGGGATACCCTAGATCCAACATGGCTGAAACAGATGGCCACCGTCCAACACAAGCTGAAACTCACGCTTGGCGATTACTATATGCTGTATAATAAAAGCACTCAACAGTTTTCTCACTGTGAAACTGTTGATGAACACAACACAATGGCAGCACATCCCACTTTAGGCGACTATTTTAGTGCCATGGCCAACACTCCAGAATTAGCGCAAATCAAACAATAACCTAAAAAATCAGACTGCTCGTGTGAAGGGATATCCCTTATTGCTGCAAAAATCTTGATCTGCCTGACATGCCTGACTCAAATAGGTCTTGAATAGCATGGGCAAAAGAGTGCCAGCCGTCAGCAACCGGTCGCAAAGATATACTCAACGACTGCTGCAAAGAGACATTATCTAAGTCGTTTATATCAGCATTAGCAACGGGGCTAACAACAGCCTGGGCATCATGGGCTAGTGCAACCGGCCCAGCTTCTGACAGCTGACTTTTAAGGCTAGCAACTTCAGAATGGGAATTTCCATAACATACCGCTGTCCTCTCTATAACAACAGGCTCAATATAAATCGGAATTTTCAAAACAACAGGAATAACTATTTCGCATCCGTGGGGATAGCGATCAAAATCTAAGGGGGTACCCATAATCTTTACCCGTATAACGATAGAGAATCACTCCCCCTGCTAAGGAGCAAGGGGAAAAGAGGACTTTAGTGATAACCTTTGTTAATACACTCAGGCTTTTTCTCGATCACAACAGGGACAACATAAACAGGTACCTTTAATTTAATCGGTGCACACACCTCACAGGCACGTTTATAGTATTTGTCATACGCCGCAGTATCGAGTTGCATAGTTTCAGTTGCTGTAGTCATTTTTATCACCTACCTTCAAAAAAGAACTGTAATCTGCTAGGAACCGGGAAGAAGATCACGGCATTAAGTGGGCCTTAGACTTTACCCAATGTCTTCTTAATACTTCTTCTCTAAACACTTAGGTTCCTTTTCAATCACAATGGGTTCAATATAAATAGGCGTCTTCAGAACAATGGGAATACAGACTTCGCATGCATGGTTGTAATACTTGTCATAATATGCGTAGTCTTTTGCGACGCCATTAGTTGTGGTACCAGTTGCAACAGTCATAACAAAACCTCAGATAAATTGATATCTAGATCCTAGGCATCGTCAAATCGGGTCACATTACCCGAGCGGGTACCATGGCCATTTTTTCCATTCTCACCGTGTTTTGTGACATTTCTTCAAATGCCATGCAATGCTGAGACCACAACAACTAGCACCTAGCGCACTTAAGCTAAGTGAAATCTCTTTCGGTAGCGATTTATACTTTTATATTCCTGGTGAAACCACAGTTATATTGGCAGGTGATACCCCGCTAAAACTCCACATTATCGGGCGTCCGAGGGAATGGAATCACATCGCGAATGTTCGTCATACCCGTCATAAACTGCACCAGCCGCTCAAATCCTAGACCAAACCCCGCATGGGGTACCGTACCATAGCGACGCAAATCCAAATACCACCAGTAATCATCTTTTGGCAAACCCGCCTCCGTAATACGCTGCTCCAATACATCTAAGCGTTCTTCCCGCTGCGAACCCCCAATAATCTCACCGATGCGGGGAGCCAACACATCCATCGCTGCAACAGTTTTACCCCCATCATTTAGACGCATATAAAACGCCTTAATCTCAGTGGGATAGTCCGTAACAATTACCGGCTTCTTAAAATACTCTTCCGCTAGATAGCGCTCATGCTCAGATTGCATGTCTAAGCCCCAAGAAACTGGATACTCAAATTTCTTGTCACATTTTTCAAGCAGGTTGATAGCGTCCGTATAGGTAATCCGCTCAAACTCATTGTTGATGATGTTATCGGCAGTTTCTAAAACTGTTTTGTCAATCCGCTTGTTGAAGAATTCCATGTCATCGGGGCATGCGTCTAACACATACTTAAAGACAAACTTGAGAAACTCTTCCGCCAGATCCATGTTGCCTTCTAAATCGCAGAAGGCCATCTCTGGCTCCATCATCCAAAACTCTGCCAGATGACGAGAGGTATTTGAATTTTCTGCTCGGAATGTAGGCCCAAAGGTATATACATTCGTAAACGCCATGGCCATGATTTCAGCTTCTAACTGGCCGCTCACAGTCAAATATGTGGGCTTACCAAAAAAGTCCTGGCCATAATCCACTTTGCCATCATCACCCTTGGGCAATTTATCCAGGTTCATGCTGGTAACGGTGAACATTTCCCCCGCCCCTTCGCAGTCACTGGCCGTGAGAATCGGTGTGTGAATCCAGAGAAAGCCTCGGCTTTGGAAAAATTCGTGGATGGCGCTGGCACAGGCATTACGAACACGGAAAACGGCACCGAGGGTGTTGGTACGCGATCGCAAGTGTCCCAATCCTCGCAAAAACTCAAACGAATGCCGCTTTTTCTGTAGCGGATAGGTTTCAGCATCCGACTCACCCACCACATCAAGGCTGCTAGCCTGCAGTTCCACCCGCTGACCTTTACCCGGCGACTCAGCCAGGGTGCCGCTAATCACCACCGAAGCCCCCGTCGTGATCCGCTTCATCGCATCGTCATAGCCATCCAGGCTAACATCCACAATCACCTGAAGCCCCGTCATAGACGAGCCATCATTAATATCCAAAAAACTAAACTTCTTAGAATCACGCTTAGTACGAACCCAACCTTGGATAGTCACAACATCACCAGGGTTGCCAGATTTCAGGATGTGCTTAATACGCTGGGTGGCCATTACCAATATCTATGCCGAAAAATGACTCTATCTAAGGTAACGCAGGCAGCCCCCTTTACCGCCATCATCATCCGTTTTGACTGTAGAAACGTCTCACCCCCCAAACCATCCCCGAAAAAACCATCCCAAAACCATTCCCAACCCCACAAATCGCAGCACCTGCCAAAACGGCTCCTTCAGGTTATTCCAGGACATCAGTTGATTCTCCAGCGTTTCCTCTAGCGTCTCAATTTGCTTTTTCAAACGCTTTAACTCAGCCTGAGGCAAATGCCCCTGGGTCATTTTTGCCTGAGCATCAGCCCGCTGCGCAAACGCCTCACGTACCTCGGTATACCGCTGACGCAACGCATTAAAGTCCTTAGTCGTTTCATCCAAAGCCGTAGCAAAGTCGGTGAGGTCTTGCTCAGTCAGGGGCAGGGACGATTTCATAACGCGACTCGGCTGGGTAGATATAGACTTAAAGTACAGGAGAGGTTCCTCACAAGAAACCCTCGGCAGATCTCAATAGTAGGTATGGATGCAGATCGATATGAAAGCTATCGATCTGCATCCATCAGGTGGAACGTTATCCACCGTCTCGAAAATAAACCATGGACAAGACAACAATGACGTCATCTGTCAATAACACGCTAGATTTAGAAACAGCTGAGCCAAAAGCGCTCGCTCAAGCATTGGCAAAGCAGCTATCCATTAGCCCAATGGATTGGCACCGACTAAACTCCAATCGCCAGATACGAGCAAAGGAGCAGCTCGCAGCAGCTCTCGTATATTTGCTCAACGATAATCCAGAGGAAGCATTGCCACGATTAGAACAGGCCGTTGGCTGGCTTAATCGCAGCATTAAAGCACCACCATGTCCGACCCATGGCGAGCGTAAATAAGCTCCACTGCATCACCTACATTTGCCTGAAATGCCTGATGGGCATTACCGCCATTTACCGCAATTTCGACATAACCATGGCTACCAACCAGGGCAAGCGCTTCACCTAACTCCATGCGACCATAGGTGGGGCAGTAAGGACAAATATATGTACCCAGCTGCACATACCAAAGCTGGCTAGTCAGCTCATCCCCTGGAATGGTAGTCACCAAATTGCCAAAATGATCGATATACTGAAGGCTGCCGCGATACCCCTGGTCCGTTACTACCGCATGATTGATATTCAGACTCACCAGACTAGATACTGGTAGCGACGTACCTAACTCGCCTATAGGAATCCCATTCGCTAAATGCGCAGCCGTAGGCGCAAATATATCGCGACCGTGGAAAGTATTGCTAGGCTCAGGAGTGTACCAATAATCAGGATTCGTTAGCGCTGTCACTGCCTTAATCGCAAAGCCTGTCAGAATGCCATTATCTGGCGCAATAATGGTTTGCAGCCCAGCAGGTACACTAACTTCAGCCGCAATTGCAGCTCGCTGCGTCCCCACCCCCGGATCAACAACCACAACATGGATAGTGCCTACAGGGAAATACAAGTAGCTCGTTATTAAATTAAATCGAGCCGCTAAGATAGCCTGAGGTTGAAGCCCATGGGTGAGATCTATTATCTGACTTTGGGGGCTGATACTAGCAATTACCCCCTTCATTACACCAACATAGCTATCCCTGTGGCCAAAGTCCGTTAGCAATGTGATCACACCCATAGGGCTGCCACTCCCAAAGTGATACGTTTTCCCCAATGAGTAACCCCTTAGCACACTGTGTAGACGCCTTAGCGCTCAATGCAATTGAGCGTCACATCTTTATATGTGCAGATCAAACTAACCCCAAATGCTGTGACAAGGCTAATAGTATCGATGCCTGGAACTATCTCAAACAAAGATTGCAAGAACTGAAGCTAGATAGACCAACTAAAGAACGACCCAGCTGCATTTTTCGCACCAAGGCCAACTGCCTTCGCGTCTGCCAGAAAGGACCTATTCTAGTGGTTTATCCTGACGGTGTTTGGTACCACAGCGCCACACCAGAGGTCATAGAACGCATTATTCAAGAGCACCTTATTGGGAATCAGGTTGTTGAAGACTACGCCTTCCTGAAAAACCCCTTACCCGATGTAAATAAGTACCGAACAATCCGTGATCCTATTGACTAATTGGGAACAATTGATTTGAGCATATGGGTTAAGCAGTTGATATAAGCGCAATTGCTGTATTCCAATCCATGGGTAACAAAAATTTAATTATGTACAACCTTGCTATAAATTTAACTGGGCTTAATAAAACAACCCTGATTGACTATAGTCCGTACAGTATCATCAACAGAGGCGTATACAAACTAATACGAGGACTTTAGAAATCCTTCAACCCCTGATGTACTAGATATGATCTAGTAACTATCTAATACGTTTTGGATTTATCTTTTATCATCCTATTCCCATAGACTTCGAGTAACACGAGTACACGGCATGAAAGAAAATACCACTGGCGATCAAAAGAAGCTTTTACTGATAGATGACGATCCAAATCTCATCTTGCTTGTAAGAGATTACTTAGAGTTTCGAGGTTATCAAGTTGTCACAGCGGGCAATGGTCGCGAAGCTCTTGATGTATTGGGTGGATTAGTGCCCGACATGATTATCTGCGATGTCATGATGCCTGAAATGGATGGCTACGCCTTTGTCGAACAGGTTCGCCAAGATCCGGGTAAGAGTTGGATTCCCATTCTATTCTTATCTGCCAAAGGGCAAAGTCAGGACAGGGTCAAAGGCTTAACCACTGGCGCTGATGTTTACATGGTAAAACCATTTGAGCCAGAAGAGCTAGTAGCCCAGGTAGAATCTTCCCTCAAGCAAGCGTCCCGTTTGATTCATCATCAGACCAAAGCTGGCGGCAGCGCTCCGACCATTCAAGTCCCCTTTGATGTAGAGCTTACTCCCACAGAGTTAAAAGTAGTGCAGTTTGTGGCGCGAGGCATGGCAAACCGCGAAATTGCTGAAGAACTTAAAGTCAGCCAGCGCACCATTGAGAGCCATGTCAGCAATATGCTTGGCAAAACTGGCCTACACAACCGTACCGAACTAGCCCGCTGGGCTATGGAAAATAACAAGGCTTAATTCCCTTAAAGCTACAAAATAGGGCAGGTTATTTGCCGTGGATCTGCCCCTTATTTTTGACTAACCAAATTAAGTTCGATAGTTCTTGACTTAAGGGCATCAAATCCCGTTATAATACGGAAGCTTCGCTGGTGTAGCTCAGTTGGTAGAGCAGCTGATTTGTAATCAGCCGGTCGTCCGTTCGAGTCGGATCACCAGCTTTTTTATGAGAATCTTGTATGCAGAGGATTTCAACATCTCAAATTAGCCATCAAATCTAGAGTTTTGATGGCTAATTTTCACTTGATTTTCGATATAAATTAGGAGCTAGAAGCTTCTGTCATCGAAGGTTTCAGCGAAATTAGTACAGTAATTAGCACAGAAATCAGTAGTGACCGCTAAAACAACCTGACAGCATACATTACAGCCTTATTGTCCCCGGTGACAGCTTCGCTTCAATTACCTATACCACTCAAACTCCGAAATGGTGGCTTCCATCAGAAAATGTAGAAGGGCAGTTGTCACTGCCTAAAAAATTGCACAATTCATAGCCTGAAAGCCCTAAGTTAATATTCTATTTTTGAGGATACCTCAAGCAACTATTGGTCGTTTAGCAATGGGTTTGGAGGACATCATTTCGCATGCGAGTAATTTACTTAAGGGCACCTCTATTTATTTGATTTTTGAAGAATCGAGTCTCAAATGAGACTGTCATTGAGCTTTTTTTCTGGAGTCTCAATGAACCAAAACTGGCAAAATTCATTTATTCCATCCGTTTTTAGCTCTGATAATTCTGGTGTTTAGGCGGCTGCTTCGGCGATGTTTTCCTTTTGCCAAAAGACATAGCGTTTAAGATTGTAGGTCAATTTTTTTAGCCCGAGCATGGCTTTGGATCTGGCAAACCCAATCGTGCGAATGACTTTGCCTTCCATCTCATTGACCATCGCGCCAAACAGCTGTTGCAAGATCAACAGCTTTACAACACGATGACATCTATCGGGGGACGACCTGCTTTACTCTTTTGGGGCTTCGCATACGCGCTTGCTAAGATCGGTCGAAACTCATCCCATGGAATCATTGCATCCAAGCAGACCAACAGATCTTTCTTGGACTCCAGTTTTTGATGGCGCGTCTCAACATCCCAAAATCCCTGTTGTCCCATGAAATAACTGCCTGCCCTTAATATTAATGAAATTGAAAATAATGAAGGTAGGTCTCGAGATGAGGAAATTTTAATAGATAGCAATCTATTGACGACCAATCCATTGACGACCAATCCATTTCCACAGGTCTCCTGTGGAGACGATAGACCATCAGATCCGAGCCTGTATCCGATTAAGATGTATCCAATATACATCGATGACACTGATGAAAATTTGCAACGAGTTAGAGGAGAATTTTGCAACGATGCTTTTGTAAATAGGCAAGCTGGGAAGATACAAGTAGCAAGCTTCCATAAAAGAGATTTGGGACATTATTTCCATATCTTAATGGAGCAGAAGTTTGGGAATGCATACACAGGGGAAGCTAGTGTTTACTCTTCTCCAAATGATACAGATCCTGAAATCTTGACTAATTGACTCCTACAAAAACAACACAACAAACTTTAGAAGGACCTGAGCCAAAGCTGTGATGCCCACCACCATCCTTGCAGTCGCTAGTTGAGCAATGGCATTGGGTTCAATCAGCGATTGCAACAAGACCAACAAGCCTACCATGATGCTCTCGGGCAGATTAGCCAAATTATCCATCCCCTCACCTTAGCTAACCTGTTGTGCTCAATAAAGCAGCTAATTTTAACCATGAATTTTGTTTCGCTAAATGTGTCAATTTCCTTTATGGTTATTGGCGAGTGATTAGTACTAACCACTCGTAACTCGCTCCAAACATCATGATTGGTCTATGGCTCGACGTTCTCTGCGTAAGTATTTAAGTTGTTTAACGGCATTCATTATAGGTAGCTCTTGCTCAACCCAAGTTCAGGTTATAGCCCCTGCTTTATCGAATCCGCTACCGCCACCGCCACCATTGCTCTTACCTAACGGGAGACCGAATTTAATACCGTTGCCAACAGCCCAGGAAATCTGGAAATGTGAGGTTGTGGTTATCGGTGGTTCCCTTGGGGGGGTAGCAGCTGCATACCATGCTATGCAGGCTGGGACCACTACCTGTCTTATTGAACTTACCCCCTGGCTAGGAGGGCAGATTAGCTCGCAAGGGGTATCAGCAATTGATGCATCCAGAGCAATGTGGGCTTATCAGAGCTTTGCGCCTAGTTGGCGAACCTTTAAGCAAAAAATTGCTCAGCAAACAGTGACCTTGCCAGAATGGACGGGGCGAGCCACTGTAACTGTCAATGATGTGAATTCATGCTGGGTAAGCAGGCTGTGCTTTGTACCAAAAGCGGGTGCTACTGCTGCCCAGCAACATTTAGAAAATGTGTTACCAAAAGCACCTAAAAGCCGTTGGCAAACTCAAACGGCTTTTAAGGGAGCAACATTTGATGATAGTGGTCAGGAAATAGTTGCCATTCATGCTATACAGCGTATTCCCAAAGAATCAAATTACATGCCCATGGGGCGACTATCTCAAGAGTTGGCCAGCTGGTATGCTTGGTCTGCAGATGACACATTTGAGAAAGTACCGTTGCGATTAGAGCCTCCTAAGGGAAAGCGCATGATTGTCATTGATGCTACTGATACAGGAGAATTTGTGGGCTGGGCAAATCTGCCCCATCGATTGGGATCAGAAGCTAAAACGACCACTGGAGAGGTGAACGGGGCCCAAAAAGATAACCCACAGTGTACTCAGGCATTTACGTACCCTTTTGTAGTGGCTATTCATGATGATGGAGGTAAAAGCCTAGCGGTTTTAGAACAAACATTACAACAATATCCGCCATTCTATGCGTCTCATGAGCATGAAAAAATATTTGAAATGGAGGGATTTCCCTTTTTTGAAGGTCGTAGCTTTTTTAACTATCGTCGGATTGTGAGTAATACTCGAAACAGTCCATTTTACTCTGTGCCTGTTCGGGGTGATATGACGATGGTAAATTGGAATCGCGGAAATGATTGGTCCTGGATGGACCCACCTCTAATTTACACGGCAGAGCAAGTGAAAAGAAGTGGTCAACAACAAAATTGGTTGGGAGGGATCTCGACCATAGCTTTGCGCCATGGTGAAGATCACGCTTTATTATTCGCTCGCTGGTTACTTAAAACCCAGTCAAAACCCCATCTCCCATTAAGTTATTTAATGGGAGATGAGGCTTATATGGGGACTCAATCAGGGTTGAGTTTGGTTCCGTATATCCGTGAAGGTCGACGTATTTTAGGTCGTGCTGCTTACGGTGACAAAGCATTTTTAATGCGTGAAGCTGACGTAAGAAATGACCAAGTTGGTGGTCGTGATTTTACACCGACTACAGTAGCAGTGACTCACTATGATGTCGATATCCATGGTTGCCGCTATCGAAATGGTGCTCCTACTGGGGAAGCGGTCACTGCTCCTGCTGCAGGATTTGTTGTACGTCCGGTACAGATTCCCCTGGAGAGTATGATCCCCCAGGAAATTAATAATTTGCTGATAGGTGGTAAGAGTCTTGCTGTGAGCCATATTGTGAATGCGGTTACCCGAGTTCACACGAGTGAGTGGGGTGTGGGTGCTGCAGCCGGAACCACCTCGGCTTGGCTGGCCAAACGTCCTGACCTAACGCCAGCTGATATTGTTAAGCAAGGGCATATGACCAAACTGCAGGAACAAATGTTAAGTCAGAATCTGCGATTAACATGGTAATAGTAGAGAATCCTTTCATACTCTTCCTCCTCGCAGCGCTTCCATACATCTGAGACTCACTGGCTATGATGATAGAGTAGCTGATTAACGGTCAGCTCATCTAGTGCTTGACAGAATTTTGCACGAAAAATACTTCAAAAAAGTAGCACAAAAAGTAGCGCAGCACTTTTCACTATTGTGTTGTTGTTTCAACCGCCCTATTCGCCTGAAGTCAATCCGATTGAGCGCGTGTGGCTAGAGTTGAAACGCTATGTGCAATGGCAGCACTTCACCAGTCTGGAGGACTTACAAAACAAGGGGAGTCAGTGGGTGGCTCAACTTACTCCAGAACAGATTAAATCTCTTACGCAGTGGGACTGGATTGTAGATGCACTATGTGTAGCTGGTCTTTAGAGAATTGATATTAGCTCTTGAGCATTTCTTTTGTAATCAGCTGGTCGTCAGTTCGAGTCGGATCACCAGCTTTCTAGTGGTAATGGTGGTTTAAATAATTAGGGAATGCCCTCGAGTTTTCTCTGGTTGATGTCTTAACGTAACTTCTGAAGAGAGGTCAGAAGTTCCTACTCAGCCACTTATCCCCTGCTACATTTCCCGTCTATCATTCTTACATCTATGCCCCATCACCAAACGCCCATCTGCCAGTTGGTAAATGCCCTCTGGTTCTTGGAGTGTTTGGGAGACGTCAGCTTCGGGGGAGAGTTGAACTGTGCCAGTGTCGTAACTACTAAGCCCTAAGGTTTCTGTTGGCTGTTGGGGAAGGCCATCGTTGCCAGTGATGACAAAGGCGCTGTCGGCGTTATTGCTGCGGGCAATGCAGCTGGAGGCGACTAGCTGATCGGCATTGATAAAGTTATCGGGGAGTTCATCTATAGCTTGGGTTTGTTCGAAGTCGGCATTGAGGTTGATGGAGCCTGACTGGCCTGCTTGGGAGCTGGCGCTGATGTCGCTGGAAACGTTGGCACGGAGTTCGTCGGTGGTTTGGAAGATGCCTTGCTCGGTGAAGCCAAAGATGCCTGCTGCGTTGATCGCAATGTTGCCGCCGTCACCCCCCACAGCATTGGCAATGATGTCGCTGTTTTCATCGGGAAACGTGAGCACAAAATTTGCATCTAGGGTGATGTTGCCGCCGCTGCCGCTGCCAGGGGTTTCATTGGTGGATTCAGCATTGATAAAACTGCCCCAACGTAGAATAATGCCCTTATCAACAAGAAAGTTAATGTTTCCTCCCCCTGCAGTAGATGCCGTTTGAGCAGATAGTTCAACACCATCATTCAAAAGTACCGAGTCGGCAACAATGTTGAGATTGCCAGCCGCTCCAGTGTTAATTCCCAAACTTTCAGTAGTTAAATCTCCTGCCCCTTGAATTGTCAGAGCGCCATCACTGGTGATAATTAAATCTCCACCGGTTTCTTGACTAGCGGTTAGAGTATCGATCGAGCCATTTTCCGACAGGAGCACACTTAGATCATCACCAGGGTTAGATTGGATGAGTAAGATTCCTGCTTTACCATTCCCGTTAGTAAAGGTAGTTAAAGAAGCTCCATCCAGCACAGAGAGATTACTAGTAGTAATAGAAATACCATCACTGTTACCAATAGCATCTGAAAAGACGGCACTGCTAATAAAGGAATCTGTTCCATCAACTATGACATCACCGGTTGCAGTAATCTTCATCTGTCCCGAGTTGCCTTCTCCAAACGTACTGGAACTGACCACTGCAGCGTTCAGCACAGAGAGATTATCTGTCGTAATCAACACCCCGCCACTATCACCAATCCCATCTTGAGCAACTGTACTGCCAACAAAGGAATCTGTTCCATCAACTATGACATCACCGGTTGCAGTAATCTTTATCTGTCCCGAGTTTCCCTCTCCAAACGTACTGGCACTCACTACTGCAGCATTTAGCACAGAGAGGTTGTCTGTTGTAATCAATACTCCACCACTATCACCAATCCCACCTGAAATAACTTCACTAACAATGGAGGAAAGCGTTCCATCAACTATTACATCACCGGTTGCCATAATCTTTATCTGTCCCGAGTCGCCCTTTCCAATCGTATTAGCACTGACCGCAGCATCATTCAGCACAGAGAGATTATCTGTCGTAATCAACACCCCGCCACTATCACCAATCCCATCTTGAGCAACTGCAGTGCTAATCAAAGAAGATGCTCCATCAACTATGACATCGCCAGTCGCTATAATCTTTACTTGTCCCGAATCACCCTCTCCAAACGTAGTGGCATTAATCAGTGCAGCATTCAGTACAGAGAGATTATCTACTGTAATCAACACGCCGCCACTATTGCCAATCCCATCTTGAGCGACTGTACTACCAATAAAGGAATCTGTTCCATCAACTACGACATTTCCGGTTGCCATAATCTCCACCTGCCCTGAGTTTCCTCGTCCGAACGTACTGGCACTGATCGCCCCAGTATTCAGCACAGAGAGATTACCTGTTGTAATCAACACGCCGTTACTATTGCCAATCCCACCTGGGATGACCTCACTCACAATGGAGGAAAATCTTCCATCAACCACAATATTACCGGTCGCTATAATCTCCACCTGTCCCGAGTTTCCCTCTCCACCAGTACTAGCACCGATCCCAGCGTTATTCAGTACAGAAAGATTACCTGTCCTAATCAATACGCCGCCACTATTGCCAATCGCACCTGAAACGACTTCACTCACAACAAAGGAAAATATTCCATCAACTACGACATCACCGATCGCCGTAATCTCCACCTGACCCGCATTGCCCTCTCCAAAGGTACTGGCACTGATTACACCAAAGCTATTAACGAATAAATTGCGGGTAATAATACTTACATTCCCTCCTTCTACACTAGAACCACGTAATACGTCGGTATCAAGCAGCCCTCTTCTAACAAGCACAAAGTTTCCTGCTGACTGCGAGGTCTCTAAAATAATGTTGCCACCACCTGATTGCCCCAATCGAGCACTAAGCACTCCAATAGCCGAGGCTCGAAGCGTCAAATCATTCTCGCTAAAAGCATTTACATTATCCGCAACAATAATAAAGTTGGTTGCTTCCAGTGTTAGATCGTTCAAAGCCAATAACGCTTCCACTGTCTCCGGTGTCAGGTGACTATTTTGATCTTCATCCTCTAGTCCACCATATAAAAAATCAGTCAACACTCCATCAGCTTGCTCAATAGTGATATATCCTGCATCAGGTGTATCTGCAATGAGAATATTTACCGGATCCAACAACAGTTGTCCCGACTCTCCCTGCGTTGCCTGAGTATTCACCAGGCCAGAAAAATCTAAGAGTCTCAGGGCTGAGACCTCAACAAAACCACCATCTCCCTCCTGCGGTCCACCTTGCGCGCTAATACTCCCCTCAAACCGAGTTGCATCATCTGCCCAAACAATCACTCGGCCTCCATCACCGCTTGTCAAAGCATCTGCAACGAAATCGCCTCTGCCGTCGATGCATAAAATGAACCATTCACATCCAGTGTCGACGCTTCACCAAAGACAATTCCATTAGGGTTCAATAAAAACAGATTGGCATCTCCCAAAACGCCCAACCGCCCCAAAATAGCCGATGGCTTATCCCCAGTCACCCGCGTCAGAATAGATTCCACATTCGTCGGATTGACAAAAAACACTTCGTGGCCTTCTGCAACATTAAACTCCCAAAAGCTGTGGAAAAGATTGCCCTCCCGAACGACGCCACCTTCAACTAGCTGGATGAGCGAATCTAAACTGTTCACTACTGAACTTTCAGCCCCCAGCGTATTATCGGGAATCACTCCACCGTCGGCCCGTGCTGGCCAGGCTAGGGTAGACTCTATCATTAAGAAAGTGCTTAATAACCAGACGTTCCATAGCCCCTGCTTCCATTGCAAGCCACTTTTTATCACTGGAGATTCCTCAACGCTTTGAGATTGTATAGGTAAAATCAGACTCTAGAAAGACCAATGTCTGACACTGTAGCCTGAACTTACTACAGCGTGAATCTTTTTTGGTTGAGATGGTGCGATCTCAAGGGCGAAATCATCCCCACTGGAGCAGAGGCCAAGAAACTGAATGCAACGCGCAGACAGGCTAGCCGAACGCCTACAGGCCATGGGAGTTAACCTCGACGAAGTTTGAATTCACGGATCTAGGTGAAGTTCCATTTTTAGTACAAGAGTAGAGCAGTTGAGTAATGATCAGCTCATTTATTTCTCGACGAATTCTTTACGAAAGATGGCTCAAAAAATTAGTACAAGAATAGCCCTATGTAGCTTGCAAGGAGGCCTGAGTCGAAAAATGATTGAGACCTCTGATTTACATAGCTTTTAGCTTTGCAAAAGCAAAATATTTGAGACCACTCGCTATGATGATAGAGCAGCTAATTAACGGTCAGCTCATCTAAGTCTTGACAAAATTTTGTACGAAAAATGCCGCGAAAAATTAGTACAAAAATTAGCACAGCACTTTTCACTTACCTTGAAAGCCTTGCCAGAAAATAAACTTAGCCTTTGAGCGTTTCTTTTGTAATCAGCCGGTCGTCCGTTCGAGTCGGATCACCAGCTTTTTAATGAAAACAATCATTTCACCTATTGGGCAAGGCTTAAAAGCCTTGCCCAATAGGTGTTTTAGAGCCCCCTCTGAAAACACATTGGACATTTTTGGGTCAGTTTAGACTGATTTGACGGGGCGATTAGCATAAAAAATTGGGGTAAATGGTTCCTATAAAGTAGGATGCGAGTCCTACTATTAGAGGGCATGATGAAGTGCGTCAGGCAGGCAGCCATCAACCATCCGAATGTACCGCTGGGTGATCAAACATCTGGAACGCTGTGAAGTCAAACAGCTGGATGAACCCCAAGCAATTTTGGGCTGGCTCTACGTTATGTCAAAATCATCTGTGTTAGAGACTTTGCTTATATCTTTTGGAACGATCAGGCTAGCCAGTTCCTTAAAGACGTAGTAAAAAATAATTTTGATAGGACCGAGAAATCTATTTCTTTCGTACTTTTTTCTGATTACTCAGAAGAGATTTTTGTTAAATTGCAATGGCCCGTCCATGGGCAACAGAATCTTCTCGGTTATGCAACCAATTCTTTAGCAATTAAAGGTTGTAGCGAATACAGCAACTGGTAATTCGCACCCAGTGGAAGCCCTCAATCCATTCGCCACTTCAGTCTTCAATCAAACTGAGCCAAATACTGCCAATCAACTCAGGAGCATAGCCACATGTTTCTTTATCGTAGACACGATAACGATCAAGCGTGCTTACCTGATGAGGATAGGCCACATCCGTTTCAGGATTCAAGACGTTATTGATTCCAACGGAAAGTCAATGTTTGCTGTTGTATGCCATCCTATAAGCGTGTTCCAAAATTTGCAGTTTTTTATCGATTGGGAGAACAAACCATGTATCACTGGGACCTGTAACGCCGGATCGTATGGATCCGGCCATTCGACAACTTTCTGAAACCTACAACCATCGCTCTGTTGAAGCTCACTGGCAGGCCATCTGGCAGCAAACCCAGATTTACGACACCGATACTGCCAGAGCAGCTCCCGACCAACCGCCTTTTTACAACTTGATGATGTTTCCCTACCCATCTGCGGCGGGGTTGCATGTGGGAAATGTGTACGCTTTCACCGGAGCCGACATCTATGGTCGCTTTATGGCCATGCAGGGCAAAGATGTCTTTGAACCGATGGGCTTCGATGCCTTTGGTATCCACAGCGAAAACTTTGCCATCAAACAAGGTATTCATCCCCGACAGCTCACAGATCAGAATGTGGAGCGGTTTCGGGAAACTCAACTAAAGCGAATCGGCAACCACTTTGCCTGGAACCATGAGGTCAATACGACCGATCCGACCTACTACAAATGGACTCAGTGGCTGTTTTTGCAGTTATTCAAAGCGGGATTAGCTGAGCGCAAACGAGCCGCAGTCAATTGGTGCCCGTCTTGCAAAACGGTGTTGGCCGATGAGCAGGTGGCGGAAGGCGAATGTGAACGCTGTGGCACCAAGGCGACCAAACGAGAGTTGGAACAGTGGTTTTTCAAAATCACCCGCTATGCTCAACGTTTGTTAGACAATTTGGATAATTTGGACTGGTCCGAGCGCGTGAAGGCGATTCAGCGAAACTGGATTGGTCGTTCCGAAACCGATGGTGAGGTCCACTATCATTTGCGCGATTGGTTGATCTCACGACAGCGCTACTGGGGACCACCAATCCCGATTATTCATTGCGACACCTGTGGCGTAGTGCCTGTGCCTGAAGACCAGTTGCCTGTGGAATTGCCCCAAACGGACAACTGGTTGCCTCAAGGTACAGGGAATTCACCTTTGGCTGATATACCTGAATTCGTCAATACCACCTGTCCTTGTTGTGGCAGCAAGGCTCGTCGGGAAACGGATGTGTCCGACAATTTTTTAGATTCGGCCTGGTACTTCTTGCGCTATCCGTCGAGCCATTGTTCCGACATTCCCTTTGACCTCGAGATCACGGCTCATTGGCTGCCGGTGGATATGTACATCGGTGGGGCTGAGCACTCGGTCTTGCACCTCATGTACACCCGCTTTATCACAATGGTGTTGCATGATTTGGGTTACCTGCCCTTTGAGGAACCGTTTCGGCGTTTCCGAGCCCATGGGTTAATTACCCAAAATGGGGTCAAGATGAGCAAGTCTAAGGGCAACGTGGTGCCCCCCGATCAGTACATTGAGGCCTATGGGGCCGATACCTTACGTGTCTACTTGATGTTTTTGGGGCCGTACGAGCAAGGGGGCGATTTCTCCGATCAGGGTATCACGGGAGTTCATCGCTTCTTAAATCGGATCTGGCAGTTGGTGATGACTTATCTTGCTGCTGAGGTCAGCCAGTCGATGGATAGGGAGTCGCAACGGCAACTGCACCAAACCATCCATAAGGTGAATACCGATATTCAGGAGTTGAAGTACAACACGGCGATCGCTGCTTTGATGAGCTATCTAAATCATCTGGAAGCTAAGGACACGCCTGCTTGGGAAGAAGTTCACGCTTTGGTGTTGATGCTGGCCCCCTTTGCACCTCACATCACTGAGGAACTTTGGCACCACTTGGGAGAACCTTACTCGGTTCACCAGCAGCCCTTTCCACAAGCTGATTTGGCCCAGATACAATCGGAACAGGTGACCATTGCGGTGCAAATTAACGGACGTACCCGCACCACCTTGAAGTTAGCCATAGAGGCGTCTGAAGCCGAAGCCACCGCCCAGGCCATGCAGTCTGCGATCGTGCAACGCTACCTAAAGGACGGGGACATCAAGCGAGTGATCTATGTGCCTGGCCAAGTACTCAACTGGGTCATCTAAGAACTTCAAAACATGCGGCAGTGGCAACCTAAGCGACTGCCGCCCAATACATCGCCTACTCCCTGACCTCCGTAGCCTATCTTCTACAATCAAACTAGTAACGGCTAGCCTTAACCCTCCAGCCATGACAGCCTTCACCATTACCCTTGATCCCATTGGCCGGTTAACCGACGAAGCATTTTACCAGCTTTGTCGTGCCAATCCTGACGTCAAATTTGAACGTTCATCCCAGGAAGAAACGTAGCCGTTGGGAATCCCTTAACCCCACAGAACAACAAAAGTTTCCACCCATTGCCCCTGACTTTGTTATCGAGTTACGATCTGCTTCCGATAGTTTGGCAACACTCCAGACCAAAATGCAGGAGTACTAGGCAAATGGAGTATGTTTGGGATGGTTGCTTAATCCCCAGGATCAGACCGTAGAGATTTATCGACCGAGCCAGCCTGTGGAAATTTTAAAATCTCCTCTGCCTATTTGCATGGCTTCGGCAAAATGACGTCCACTGCAGCACTCCCACATTAAAAAGCAAGATCAGGGCCTTTGGACTCTAGCTTACGCTCTCTCAGCTCTGTCCTAATTTTTTGGGGGTCACTACAAAACTAGAAGCATACCAATAAAAGAAATCTATGGGTCTAATCAAAACCCTTATTGAGCTAACACCTCGATAAAAGATATCTGTAAATAGAGATACAGATACTTTATGGTTATCATCGATTAAATGAAGCAAATTGATAGGAGTCCCCGCCATGAAGCCTCATTATCTTTGGTTCAGAAGACTTTCTCTCTCTTGTGCCCTGACGTTTTCTTCAGTTTTGATTACATCTTGCTCTGGCCCCAGCGAAAATGCCGAAGGTGCAGCCAATACAGCCAGTACTGGCAATGGAGAGGTGATCCGTATTTCTATTGGGACCCAAGACCAGGTAATTAATACGGCTGTTGGCGGTGCCACCGTACGAGAATTAGGGCTATTGGAAAAACATCTGCCAACAACAGGCAAATACGAAAATGTAGAATACGATATTCAATGGTCTAGCTACACCTCAGGACCACCTATTACCAACAAAATGCTTGCTGACCAGATTGATATTGGTTTAATGGGAGATTTTCCAGCCGTTATTAATCTGATTAAATTCCAAGAGGAGGTTGAGGGAGTTACCTCCACATTTATTGGCACCCTAGCCTATAGCCCTAACGGAGCAGGTAATGCGGTTGTTGTTCCCAAGGATAGTGATGTCACCTCTTTAGCGGATCTAAAAGGAGGCTCTGTATCCGTTCCTTTTGGCTCCGCAGCTCACGGCATGGTGCTCAAAGCCTTGAGCGACGCTGGTATTGACCCAGAGTCAGATGTCAAACTGATTAGCCAAGCACCGGAGGTGGGTGGTACCAGCCTACGTACGGGTCAAATTGATGCCCACGCTGACTTTGTCCCCTTTGGAGAATTATTCCCCTTCCGAGGATTTGCCAAGAAGATTTTTGATGGAGCCCAAACAGGCGTTCCCACCCTACACGGCATTGTTGTTCGTTCGGATTTTGCCGAAGAGCACCCCGAAATCGTTCAGGCCTATCTTCAGGCAATGCTGGAAGCTAACCAAACGTTTCAAGAGAAGCCCGAAGAGATCTCTGCCCAAATTGAAGAATGGTCAGGTATTGAGAAAGAAGTCGTTTATATGTTTCTGGGGCCGTCTGGGCTACAGCCTATAAACCCAAGTATTGGTGAAGTGCAGTTAGAAGCGCTCAAAAACAGTATTGCCACGTTGATTAGTCTGGGTAAAATTGAATCCCCGGTCAACCCAGACGATGTTACCCAGTGGGTCGATGAAAGCTTCTTAAAAACAGCCATGGACAACATGGGCTTGAACTATGACGAAGTGATTGAAGTGGGCGAAAGCTATGTCATCACCGGAAATGACGCCCTCACCAACGAGCCAATTGAAGAGCCCAAAATGGCAGCCCAGCTGTGGATCCAAGAAGAGCCCACAGTGACTAATTTTGCCACCATTCCTAACATGATCAAAAAGCTCAACGAGCTACAGGCTGATGGCAAAGCTTCTGATGTGATCTTTGTCCACGATCGCAACAAAGGCTGGAAGCTGTTTGCGGAGAACTCTCACTATGTCAAAAATGGAGATGAAGTATCGGCCTTTTTGCTAGAAGCCGATGCCCAGGCGTTTGCCTCTGAGTCCGGTGGCCAGGTAACCACCTTTAAGAGCCTGCTACAGACCTATGCCAACGGACCTCAGCCAGCTCGCATTAGCCGTTTAACTGTGGAGGATTTGAAGCAGACACTGTTGGAGGCTGTACCAGCGTTGGCGGGTTAAGAATACATGCTCTCAACCATTCCTTTAATAATTCTCTCCTATGGCCAGCACCCTGCCTCAATCTCACGTTCGGGCTCGTAGCTCTAGCCCGATGTCAAGCTTATATCAAACCCTACAGGTCATCTTGTCAGGCCGTTCTGTCAGGCGGTTTATCGCCCTGGCCCTCTTTTTTGGGATCTGGCAAATCCTATGTATGATTGGCTTTAAGTTCTTTATTAACTTTCAGCTGATCCCCTCTCCATGGGAGGTGGCAAAAGCCACTGTCGATTTCTTTACCAGTGACCCCTGGGTGCATATCCGCTCTAGCGTGGTACGGGTATTGGTAGGGTTTGCTGTAGCATCTGTTTTGGCGGTCGTCTTGGGGATTATTATTGGCTGGTTTCAAATTGCTGAAGACCTTTTAATGCCAGCATTAGAACTGCTTAGACCCATACCGGCTGTGGCCTGGATTCCACTCGCCATCTTAATGTTTCCCAACGCTGAGACGGGAATGATTTATATCACCTTTATTGGCGCATTCTTCCCGGTTTTGATCAGCACAATTCGTGCAGTTGAGAATATTCTGCACGACATTGTCCTGATTCGGGTAGGTCAATGTCTAGGGGCCAATCAATGGCATGTTTTCAAAGATATTGTCATTCCAGGAGCCTTGCCTGGCATAGCCAGTGGATTGACCATTGGCATGGGCAATGCCTGGTTTTGCTTAGTGACTGCTGAGATTTTGGCTGGCCGGTACGGTGTGGGCTACATTACCTGGGAGTCCTATGTTACATCCAACTATCCTCCCATTGTCATGGGCATGTTGCTGATTGGATTGATGGGGGCCCTGAGTTCGTGGGCGGTTGGGCGCAGCACAGCGGCCTTGATGCCCTGGCGTGTGATCAAAAAACAGGATGCTTAAATCAGTAGGAGTGCCCACCATGATAAAAGAGGCTGTGACAGCATCAGCGGCAACAACATCTAAGGCCAAAGGCTCGGTCAACGTGGAAGGAATTTCGATGATCTTTAATCGAAAGGGCCACTCCACCCAGGTTTTAGATTCGGTCAATTTACACATAAAGCCGGGGGAACTGGTTTGTCTTTTAGGCCCCTCAGGATGTGGTAAATCCACGCTGCTGAATATTATTGCCGGTTTTATCAAACCCACGGCTGGCTATGTCATGGTCGATCAAAAACAAGTTAGAAAACCAGGGGCCGATCGAGGGTTTGTCTTTCAGCAGTATTCGTTACTCCCCTGGAAAACAACCTATCAAAATGTTGAGTTTGGTCTAAAGATTAAGGGTATCCCCAAAGCAGAACGAGAGGATATGGTGGGAGAATATCTAAATCTAGTGGGGCTGGGCAAATATCGCAATGCCTACCCCAGACAGCTTTCGGGCGGAATGCAGCAGCGAGCCAGCATTGTTAGGGCCTTGGTTAATTCACCCTCAGTATTGTTGATGGATGAGCCCTTTGCAGCCTTAGATGCTCAAACTCGTCACATGATGCAGGAGTTATTGCTCAATATCTGGGAGACATTAAAAACTACGGTCATTTTTGTTACCCACGATATCGAAGAAGCGGTCTTTTTGGGCGATCGCATTTTTGTGATGGGCGTACAGCCAGGGCGTATCAAAGCAGAGTTGGATATTCCCCTAGTGAGGCCCCGCCATGTTGATGACATACTAACGCCAGAGTTTAGTCAGCTTAATCGTCAGGTCTTTGAATTAATTCGAGAAGAAACGCTGAAGAGTATGGAGACTCACTAGGAAATAAAATCAACTAGATTCATAGTAATTGAATGTACAGACGTTCCATGGAACGTCTCTCCAACATCTGGGTATTTTTATCCCCTACAACAACACATGCTTAACCTTACCAGCCTAACTACGTTGGTTGGCCTTGCTTTGGCAACTGGAATAGCCTTCCTGGCAACAGGACTACAACAGCTGCCAGGCTTAGGATTATTGAGTCCCTTAATTTTAGCGGTCCTATTGGGTATCCTGGTCAAAAATACCGCTGGAGTTCCCAAAGTCTGCCAGCCAGGCATCACCTTTTCGCTCAAACGCATTTTACGGCTAGCGATTATTTTACTGGGACTACAGCTAAGCTTACTCCAGCTGATCCAGGTTGGTCCCGTCGGGTTAATGATTGTCGCTGCCACCGTTGGTTCTACCTTTGTATTTACCTGTTGGTTAGGGCGTCATCTGGGCGTTAGCCGTAAGCTAGCCCATCTAATTGCAGCAGGCACTTCAATCTGCGGCGCATCGGCTGTAGTTGCTACAAATACTCTCCTAGAGGGACAAGACGAAGATGTAGCCTATGCAATTACGATCGTGACAGTGTTTGGCACAATTTCGATGTTGCTTTACCCTATACTCTCAACGATGCTCCAGCTCACGCCAGTCGCTTTTGGTGTATGGTCTGGAACGTCTATTCATGAGGTGGCTCAGGTAGTAGCAGCAGCCTTTCAACAGGGAGATGTTAGTGGTGAGTTAGCCACTGTGGCCAAGTTAGCACGGATGTTATTTCTAGTCCCGATTATGCTGACGCTGAGATCTATCTCAATGGGATCAGATCTCACCCATCGTCTGCGTGTTTCCTCTTTTAAATCCAGGCAGTTACCCGTTCCATGGTTTATTGTAGGCTTTGTAGTACTCATTGGCATCAATAGTCTAGATCTCTTCCCTCCAGCCTTAAAAGATAGTTTAATTCAAGGCAATAAATTTCTGTTAACTCTTTCACTAGCTGCCATGGGGTTAGAGACAGATCTCCTGAAGATGAAACAAACTGGTCTCAAACCACTTTATCTAGGGGGAGCTGCATGGTTCTTTATTTCACTGCTGAGTCTGGGGTTAATCAAGGCCTTTTATTGAGTAGATAGCCCAAAGTAAACGTTTCTATATACCGCTGGTTTCGACTTCGCTCAACCAGCTAAATTAGAGACTCCGCTAATCAGCTAATTTAGAGAAGATGAGGGCTGAGCGGAGTCAAAGCCCGGATTGATGGATAGTTTTTTCCATCCACTTAATTTCCTAGAAGGAGTTTATAGCCGTTTCTAAGAATTCAGGCTGTATCCAACTATTGACATCAATCTCACCCAGTTGCTCATTACCTGGAACGACTTTGAGTTGTTGGATATGATCTGTAATCCAGTCCGTGCGAATTTGCGTTTCTGGGAAAAACAGTCCCGTGCGATTTGACTGTTGGTAATCAAGGGTTTTAGAAACAATTTCAGGATCTAGCCTGACCCAATTACTGACCAGGGAAAGAGCACTCGGTGTGTTGATATACCAATGCTGAGCGGCAATCAAGGCTTTTAAATAAGCAACCACTAGTTCTGGATGCTGTTCAGCAAAGGACTCTCTAACAACAATCCCATGGAATGTCGGTAATTCTGTCAAATCAGGGGCATCAACTAGACGCCTGAACCGACCATGATGGCTGGCAATTTCATGGAGAGGAGCAAAATAGGCATAGCCATCAGCCCGATCATTACGGGGGGTGAGGCGATCAATGCTCAGGTTATCAATTGAGTTTAAGGTGACTTTATGGAGTAGATTGGCCTGGAACAGCGTACGCATCACCATTCCGTGGGCAGATGATGCAAAGGGAACGGCAAGGACTCGATTTCGTAAATCATCTAAGCTACTTAGGGAAGAACGACCAGGAACAATAATGGTATTCCCTGTCCCATCAGGGTTGCTGGCAACAAAGCTAACTAATCGAGTTTTGGTAGCAGAAGACGAGTTACTCTCTGAGGTTAGACTGTCGGCCAGACCACTGAGTAACAAAGGGTAATCTCCTAAAATACCGATGTCTAGCTGTTGGGTTTGCAGACCTTTGGCAATGGGAGCTCCCGAAGTAAAGTCATGCCATTTAATTTGATAGTTTGTCTTGCTGTACTGACCGCTTCTGGGCAAAAAATGTTCGAGTAGTCCCAATCGTTGAATAATCACCCCCGCAGTTACCGTTTGTATGGTTTTGTTTTGGGTACCGATCGCCAGCGTCAAGGTTTCTGAAGAGGCTCCGTGGGCCTGGCGTAGCCATAGGCTAGGGGATTGTAAGTGGGCCGTCGTAGCTGATTTGGAGAATGATTTCTGTGCTCTAATCCGCTGAGCCCGTTCAGACTCTTTGGAGACCAGCTGAATAAATTGTTGTAGGGGTTCAGTGGGTTGGATTTCGGCGCGATGTTTTTGGGCGTGGCGTGGGGTAACCCTGGAGAGTCGTTTAGGCGTTAGCATAAACAGCTGATAATCCAGAGCAAACTCCTGCAAGGGAATGGTAACCAAGAGCTTGGCTTGACGTTCTGTTTGAAGCTGTAAGCTGGAGCCAAAGCCTAGATAGTGCCCTTGGGTCAAAAATGTGCTTAATAAGCTAGCCGATTGGACAAACTCTCGGTGGGCAAAGTCCGAGAGGTGCATACCCAACTCTGCAAGCCTTGCTTCTAAAGCCACTCGCCCTGGTGTACCCGCACCTGGAAATACCCATGCTTCTGAGGTTAGATCGCGCAGGCTCAGCCATTGGCACGGGGCGAGCCGATGGTCAGCAGCTACCATCAAGAAATATTGAAAACTATCAATGGGCAATGAATCTATTTCATCAAATTCACTGAGATTTGTCTCGGCAAAACCAATTTCAATCTCTCCCAATGTGATGGCTTGATGTAGCTGTTGCGATGTGTCAAAGGGCAAACATTTCAGCTCGATATCAGGATATTTCTGACGATACTTAAACAGGATTTTAGATAACCATCCGCTAGCAATACTGACAGTACAGCCAACTTTTAAACGGCTATATTTTCCCTGTTTAATTTCATTAATTTCATTGATTAAACGACTCTCTAACGCCAGTAGACTAGGGCCTGCTTCGAGTAAATAGCTGCCCACCGTGGTTAGCTTTATTTTGCGACCAAGCCGATGAAATAGATCGACACCCAGGTTGGCCTCCAGGGACTTAATTTTAGCGCTCACAGCAGGCTGGGTCAGGTTTAGAGCATCTGCTGCTTCGGTAAAGCTTAGGTAGCGTGCGACCTCTAAAAAGACTCTTAAATGATAAATTTCCACAACAAAATCGCTAGCGAACTAGGCGACGATTTAAAGGCCTACTGTAAGGCTCGATCAGGTAACCAAATCAATCAAATTTGGCACAAGTAATCTCTCTAATTAGTCTCTTAATTACCTAAGTTAATGGCCGTACAGCTCAACATACTATTTCTGATTTTTATGAGTATATAAAAAAGTTGAATCGAAAAACAGTGCTTTTTGATACAAAGGATCTTGAGGTGATCACTGAGTCTCTTTAGAATAGGGATAACGGACATGGAAAAGTATGCATATTTCCAAACAACGCCATCTTAACGAAGCCATGTTCGACACTTGAGATTTTTAGATTAGACCGCGAGTTTTCTATAGAAACCACACCGCTGAAGCCATGGCTTAAGAAAGTACTAGCTAATGCTTGCTTTTGATGAGCCTCCAACCGGTTGAGGTTTGATCACCTTATTGGAAATGAGGACTTTTGTGTGAATACTCAGCATCTGCAAACAGACTTTTTAGTGATTGGTGGAGGTACCGCTGGTACGATGGCGGGTATCAAGGCCAAGCAGGCTAACCCCGATGCCGATGTTTTAATCCTTGAGAAAGCTAATATTCGTCGTAGCGGTGCGATCGCAATGGGCATGGATGGCGTCAACACCGCCGTGATCCCCGGCAACTCCACCCCAGAACAATATGTGAGAGAAATCACCATCGCCAACGACGGCGTTTTAGAGCAAAAAAATGTTTACCAAACCGGGCGCTGGGGATTTGAAGTCATCCAAGAGCTGGAAAGCTGGGGTGTTAAATTTCAAAAAGACACTGAAGGTAACTACGACCTCAAACAGGTACACCGCGTGGGCAAGTACGTACTGCCCATGCCCGAAGGAAAAGATTTAAAAAAGATTCTTTCTCGCCAGGTTAAACGCCATAAGGTACGGGTCACCAACCGGGTAATGGCCACGCGAGTCATGGTAAAAGAAGGGCGGGTGATTGGAGCTGTCGGCTTCGATGTACGCAAGGGAGACTTTGTTGTTATCCAGGCAAAGGCCGTGGTGCTGTGTACCGGGGCCTGCGGTCGCCTGGGGCTACCGGCCTCCGGGTATCTCTATGGTACCTACGAGAACCCCACCAATGCGGGGGACGGCTATTCCATGGCCTACCACGCCGGAGCAGAGCTGACCAACATTGAATGTTTTCAGATCAATCCTCTGATCAAAGACTACAACGGTCCCGCCTGTGCCTATGTGGCCAGTCCCTTTGGGGCCTACACCGCCAACGCCGAGGGAAATCGCTTCATCAGCTGCGACTATTGGAGTGGCCAGATGATGTTGGAAACCTGGAAAGAGTTGAACTCTGGTAAGGGGCCGGTACACCTGAAGATGTATCACCTGGATGACGACACCATTTCCGAAATTGAGCGGGTGCTCTGGTCCAATGAACGCCCCAGCCGTGAGCGTTTCCATGAAGGACGAGGGGAGGACTACCGCACCAATGGGGTGGAGATGAACATTTCAGAGATCGGTCTTTGCAGTGGCCACAGCGCCTCCGGCGTTTGGGTCAGTGACAAGGCTGAAACCACCGTGCCCGGTCTCTACGCCGCTGGTGATATGGCCAGCGTGCCCCACAACTACATGATTGGAGCCTTTGTTTCTGGACGCCTGTCCGGTATCAATGCCATGGAGTATGTACAAGGCCTAGAGCATGTGGACCCCGACCCAGAGTTTCTCGCAACAGAAAAAGCTCGCATCTATGCCCCCTTGGATCGCCCCGATGGCGTGCCTCACACCCAGGTGGAGTATAAGCTGCGTCGCTATGTGAATGATTATCTACAGCCGCCCAAATCTCCTAACAAGATGGATATTGGTCTTGCGGCCTTTGAGCGATATCACGAAACCCTGGATTTGATGGGAGCCCGAGACCCCCATGAGCTGATGCGCTGTATGGAGGTTCACTTTATCCGAGACTGTGCCGAAATGGCGGCCCGGGCATCGCTTTATCGTAAGGAAAGTCGTTGGGGACTTTATCACTATCGTCTGGATTATCCTGAGAAAAATGATGAGGAATGGTTCTGTCATGTGAACTTAAAGAAAACAGAATCGGGCAAGATGGAAATGTTTAAGCGCCCGGTAACTCCTTATATTGTGGAGGTGGATCTTCAGCAGGAAGTGTATGACGTGGCGGTACGGTAGGGATCCTTTGTAGAGGTATTCCATGGAACGCCTCTACAAAGGACGAAAAATTTCTGTTCTTTAATTGAGAAACCCATCTATGGCTCTAACCACCCAGCGTGTTGATGTCCCAGTAATTGTGGACGAATCTAAATGTCTCGAAAAATGTACGGCCTGCATCGAAGTCTGCCCCCTGGATGTGTTGGTAAAAAACCCTGAGACTGGCAAAGCCTATATGAAATACGACGAATGTTGGTTTTGCCTTCCCTGTGAGAAAGAATGTCCCACCAATGCCATTACTGTTCAGATTCCGTTTCTACTGCGTTAGGGAGAAAAACTCACCATGGCCCATACCGACCTTGATCCAGAAGTGGTGCAGTGGGTAGAAATGTTGCGATCGCAAGACCTCAACGACCGCTTGGTGGCTGCCAAATCACTACAGCACCTGGGGGATGAAGATGCCATTGACGCCTTGATCCAGAGCTTGAATGATGAGAGTCCGAGGGTTCAGGAGATTGCCGTAACCGCTCTTTGGGAAATGGCAAACCCAGTGGTTATCCCGCCGCTGTTGGACTGTTTAAGGTCTGACCATGAACCCGAGGTGCGCGAAGAGGCCCTATCTGCCCTGAAAGAACTGGTCGCTCCTGACGATTTACTCAAGCTGTTGGATGCGATTCAAGTCGATGACGAAAATGTGCAGCTGAATGTGCTGATCCTGCTGCGCAAAATTCACGATGCCCAGGCGTTGCCCTATATTCTGCCGTTCTTTGAGTCTGAGAATCCAGTACTGCGGGAGGCCTCTGTTGTTACCCTGCGGTATCTAAATCAGGTGGTGCGCTGTGAGCCTGCCCTCGCCCTGGCCAAAGATACTAATGATGAGGTCAGACGTTCGGCTATTTTGACCCTGGGGTATTTGAGTGATGAGGCGGTGGTGCCGATGTTGTGTAGTGCGATCGCACATGACCCAGATTGGCAGGTGCGGCGTAACGCAGCCCAGTCCCTAGACCTCCATGCCACCACTGCGGCCACACCAGCCCTGACCCAGGCATTGGCCGATGACCACTGGCAGGTGCGCAAATTTACCGCCCGCGCCCTACAAAAGGTTGCCACCAATGAGACCATTCCCATACTGATCAAAGCCCTTTCTGACGAGTATTCCGATGTGCGACGAGATGCCGCCATTGCCCTGGGCAACTTAGGTAATCCTGAGGTCTTACCAGCCCTAAAACAAACTCTCGATGACCCAGATCGGGATGTCCAGATTTTCTCTCAGCGGGCCATTCAAAAGATTCAGGATCAGCTAGCGGAAGCGTCCAATGCCTAACCATGATTCTCCCTTTGTTCGTGCCCCTCACCAGTCCCCCGATGCCATCCCTGATAGCCCGGTGATAGCCATCCGTAAACAGGCGGCTATTCAATGTCTCAAGCAGGTGGTTGAACCGATTCTCAACAAAAACATTGTTGACCTGGGCATGGTGCGAAACCTGCGAGTGGTGGATAACTATGTGTATCTGAAGCTTTATATCGGTGTCCATCAACATGAGCTCAAAGAACAGGCCCAGTTAGCCCTGGGAGATTTAGAGTGGTGTCAGAAAGCCTACATTCAGATTTGCACAATTCCTGGTGTGCACACGACGCTGGCCGTATCCAGCGGCAAGGGAGGTGTTGGTAAGTCCACCACAGCTGTGAATCTAGCCGCTGCCCTGACAAAAACCGGGGCCAAGGTGGGTCTGCTCGATGCTGACATCTACGGTCCCAATGTGCCCCAGATGTTGGGACTTGCTCAAACTACGGTTGAGGTGATTGACACACCGGAGGGGCAGCGCTTCAAACCATTGGAGGCCCATGGCATTAAGGTCATGTCGGTGGGACTGCTGGCAGAGCCTGACCATCCTTTAGCCTGGCGTGGTCCCGTTCTCCATAAGATTATTACCCAGTTTATCCAAGACGTGGATTGGGGAGAGTTAGACTATCTTTTAATTGATCTGCCCCCCGGTACCGGCGATGCCCAGATTACCATTATTCAAGAAAGCCCCATCTGCGGCGTGGTAATGGTAACAACGCCGCAACAGGTGGCAGTCTCAGACGTGCGACGTAGCATCCATATGTTTCGTCAGGTGGGTGTGCCCGTCCTCGGTCTGGTAGAAAACATGAGCTACTTGATCTGTGGCTGTTGTGGGGAGCGCACATCAATTTTTGGTAGCGGTGGGGGAGAGCAAATGGCCCAGGAACTATCCGTGCCGCTGTTGGGCCAGGTACCTATCGATCCTCAGATCTGTCAGGGAGGTGATAGGGGGCGGCCTTTAGCCGATGGAGAGGCTCCTTTGTCACAGGTATTTGCTGCGATCGCGACTGGTTTGAATCATACATTTTCTCCGACTGTAGATCGGACAGAAAATCATATAATCAATCAGACAACAACGGCGTTCTAAGGATAGAGGAATTAACAAAATCCACGTTTCTCGACGTCATAAATAGAGGACTGAGCGGAGCCGAAGTCCGGTTTAGGTGGAATGTATTTAATTTCTACTCCTAAGCTTCTGTTTGTTGTTTAACGATCCTCAAACACTGAGCGCGTTGGCTTTTAGACCAGGAATGGCTTTACCTTAAACCCATGTCCTATCATGCACCTGCCCTGAAAACGTCAATTCTGACCAGCTGCACGCTAATTGCGTTTGCTGCCAATTCCTTACTTACCCGCATGGCCCTGGGTCCAGGCTCCATTGATGCGTCCAGTTTTATGACCTTGCGATTAGTCTCTGGTGCAACCATGTTGTTAGCTGTTATGACATTCTCTCAAGGAAAGTCTGTTATAAAACTTCAGGGCAAATGGACAGCCGCATTGATGCTGTTTCTCTACGCAGTTACCTTTTCGTTTTCATACTTGCAACTAGCCGCAGGCACCGGAGCCTTAATTCTTTTTGGCTCAGTGCAGGTAACGATGATTGTAGCTGCCTTAAAACAGGGAGAAAAGCCACATCCGTTGGAATGGGCAGGATTACTACTGGCGCTGATGGGATTGTTATATCTGGTATCACCCGGTTTGGCAGCGCCGCCAGTGATGGGTTCTGTGCTGATGGTGATGGCAGGTGTCGCTTGGGGATTTTACTCGCTGCTCGGTCGTGGAAGCCAGGACCCAGTGGCCTATACAACGACTAATTTTGTACGGGCAGTTCCCTTTGCCGTTGGGGTGAGTCTGGTGAACTTATCGGCAATGCATCTGACTCTAACAGGTGCGGTTTTAGCCTTGTTATCAGGGGCGCTAGCCTCTGGTGTGGGCTATGCAATTTGGTATGCGGCGCTAAAAGGCCTAACGGCAACGCGGGCGGCAACAGTGCAGTTAGCAGTGCCTGTGATTGCTGCATTAGGGGGGATTTTATTTTTGCAAGAGACATTGAGCGCACGATTGGTCTTGGCGTCTTTGCTGATTTTAGGTGGCATTGGCCTAGCTGTAATGGGACGTAGCGAGCAGTAAGCGACATGCGTTCAAAGAGTCTCTCTGGAACTTAAGCGTTGCTCTGTCCACACCCAACGCAGTGTTAACTGACTGACCGAGATTACCATTGTACGGTTTGCAAACCTTCCACATGCTGAAAATGGGCATCGCGTGTGACTAGTACTAAATCATACTGCAGGGCTAGTGCCGCAATCCAGATGTCATTTTCAGGTAGTGGACGGCCTTTTACTCTCAACCGATTTTTAACATCGCCATACTGTCGGGCTGTAACAGCGTCACAATCAACAATAGTGACGTCTGTAACAAACTCTTCAATCCGTTCTAGATTTTTCTGAACCCGCCCAGACTTCCTTGCACCGTAATGCAGTTCTCCAAGGGCAATGCTAGGGATAAAGATTTCATCAGACTGCTCCAGCTGTTCAATGATTGATGCTTGCCCAGCAAAGAGTCCAATGATGATGTTGGTATCGAGTAAGTAGCTACCACTCATCCAAATCTACCTGTTCGCAACCTTCCTCAATAGCATCCTGCATTAGAGTTAGATCATCCGATTGGATAGAACCAGCAAACTTAAGCAACTTGTGGCCAGGGGTGCCTTGAATTCTGACTTGGCCCAACATACGAGCAAATTGCAGAACTTGCTGCTGCAAGGACTGCGGCATATTGCTTAGCTGCTCAATGACTTGATCAATGATGGATAAACTCATTTTTACCTCCTCATTAATTCAATTTTACAGGCTTTAAAGGGGTTACAGCCACAGCTCCTCAAAGCCTATGCTCTTTAATTCAGGAATACCTAGCGTATAGCTGTGAAGCTTGAAAGCACGACTCACAAATATCTGCTAATCGAGACATATATTCGTCAAAAGAGTCTCTGCTGTAGCTATCGTTGAGTAACTTCGCCAAGCGCTTCCTGTAAAATCTCATCACTGACACCATGACGCTTTAAGCTCGCGATCAGCGCAGAGACAGTATCTCCTTCTAAACGCTCTAAATCAGCACGAAGACCTTGACCAATGTAGGCACGAGCCAGGGGTTGATACCCCGAAAATCCGAGTAACGGTGCAATTCGCTTTAAGTCTTCAATCACATCTTCGGGCATCCGAATTGTGATTGTCGTCATTGGGCGATTTCTGTCTAACCGCTTTTTTAGTGCATCAGTTTTCATAGTATTCACGTTCCTTTCGTGTGGCTTTACGAGCTGAAATAATACGGATCATGTCGTCTTCGCGCTCAATAAAAACGACGTATAAGAGATTCTAACGCCTATCTAGGGTTTGCTGAAAAACTCAATAAAAACCTCAAGGATTATCCGGCAGCCCAGACGTGGTCAGTATTGCCTTGCTGATGATCGAGGGTTTTCAGCCAATCATCGCTTAACGTTGCTGTAAAGGGGCG